>NZ_FMTR01000034.1:0-50674 GCF_900100135.1 Pseudomonas sp. NFACC05-1
CGCTCCGGTTACCGAGCGCAGTGGCAAGAAGAAAATCGTTCGCTGGCGCTATCAATGTTCAACCTTTTTGCGCCAGACATTTGTCGAGTGGGCTGCCCACAGCATCAATCAATCGGTATGGGCAGGGGCGTACTATCGCCAGCAGAAGGCCAAAGGCTGCTCTCATCAAGCAGCCCTGAGGGCACTGGCTTTTAAATGGATCAGGATCGTTTATCGGTGCTGGAATGCTGGATCCCAGTATGACGAGAGCGTCTATTTACAAGCCTTGGCCCGCCACGACTCGCCTTTGATAAGAGCACCGGAGGCAACGAAAGCATGTTGACGGAAGAGCTCAGAGCGTGAAGCAGCCCCAAACAAGCAAATGGGATAGATCTGACCCACCCAGGTGGCAATTAAAGGGGCTGCTGCGCAGCCCAGCGGGGATGAATCCCCTCGCCACAAGTCAGCTACCAGCCTTGTAAGATGCGATCCACACTTTACGGATGACGGTTGCGCACTAAACCCGCAAAATGCAACGATTCCGACAACGCCTGCGGGCGTGGTCGACCAAATTCTTGTGCCAATAGACTGGGCCTGCTGACTTTATGCGAATGCGCCTTATGTTACTGGGCGGCGGAAATGCCCTTGGGCAGGCGCTGATTCGCCTCGGTGCAGAAGAAGACATCGGTTTTCTTGCCCCCCGCCCGCCCGAAGACGGTTGGGATGCCGCGAGCCTGACGCAACTGCTCGACGACACCCGTCCGGACGCCTTGATCAACCTGGCGTACTACTTCGACTGGTTCCAGGCCGAGGCTGTCAGCGAGCAGCGCCTGGCCAGCCAGGAGCGCGCTGTCGAGCGCCTGGCCGAGCTGTGCCAGCATCACAACATCGTCTTGCTGCAACCGTCGAGCTATCGCGTGTTCGATGGCTCCCGCGCCACGGCCTACAGCGAGAAAGACGAGCCCGTGCCCCTGGGCGTGCGCGGCCAGGCGCTGTGGCGGATCGAGCAAAGCGTGCGCGCCACTTGCCCGCAACACGTGCTGCTGCGGTTCGGCTGGCTGCTGGACGACAGTGCCGATGGCATCCTCGGACGTTTCCTGGCCCGGGCCGAACAGCCCGAGGAGTTGCTGCTGGCCGACGACCGCCGCGGTAATCCGACGCCGGTGGACGATGCGGCACGGGTGATCATCTCGGTGCTCAAGCAACTCGATTGCGCGGCGCCGCTGTGGGGCACTTATCATTACGCCGGGCACGAGGCGACTACACCGCTGGCGCTGGGCCAGGCGATCCTCACCGAAGCCCGTGCCCTGCATCCGCTGGCCATCGAGTCGCCCACCCCCCAGGCCCACGCCGCACGGCCGGACGCCGCGGAAGAACCGCAGCACGCGGTGCTGGCCTGCAAGAAAATTCTGCACACTTTCGGGATCAAGCCCCGCGCCTGGCGCGCGGCACTCCCGGGCTTACTGGATAGGTTTTATCGCCATGGCTGAAGGCCCTGTTTTAATCACCGGCGGCGCGGGTTTCATTGGCTCGCACCTGACCGACGCCTTGCTTGCCAAGGGACATTCGGTACGCATCCTCGATGATCTGTCCACTGGCAAGCGCAGCAACCTGCCGCTGGACAACCCCGCTGTCGAACTGATCGAAGGCGACGTCGCCGATGCCGCGCTGGTGGCGCGGGTCATGGCCGGTTGCAGCGCCGTCGCGCACCTGGCGGCGGTGGCTTCGGTGCAAGCTTCGGTGGACGATCCGGTGCGCACGCACCAGAGCAACTTCATCGGCACCCTGAATGTCTGCGAGGCCATGCGTCAGTCCGGTGTGAAGCGAGTGCTGTTCGCCTCCAGCGCAGCGGTCTACGGCAACAACGGCGAAGGCGAGTCCATCGACGAAGAGACCCCCAAGGCGCCGCTCACGCCGTATGCCTCGGACAAACTGGCCAGCGAGTTCTACTTCGACTTCTATCGCCGCCAGCATGATCTGGAGCCGGTGGTGTTCCGCTTCTTCAACATCTACGGCCCGCGCCAGGATCCGTCCTCGCCGTATTCCGGGGTCATCAGCATCTTCAGCGAACGGGCACAGAAAGGCCTGCCGATCACCGTGTTCGGTGATGGCGAGCAGACCCGGGATTTTGTCTACGTCGAAGACTTGGTGGACTTGCTGGTGCAGGCCATCGAGAAGCCAGAAGTGGAAGTGGGGGCAGTGAACGTCGGCTGGAACCAGGCCACGACCCTCAAGCAGATGCTCCAGGCCCTGGCCGCCGTGGTGGGTGATCTGCCGCCGATCAGCTACGGCCCGGCGCGCTCCGGCGACATCCGCCATTCCCGGGCCGACAATCGCCGGCTGGGGCAGCGCTTCAGCTTTCCCCAGCAAACTCCGCTGAGTGTGGGGCTGGCGCGGCTGTTGGGCCGCTGAACGAAAAAGGCGCCTTTCGAGGCGCCTTTTTCATGAACTTGCTGGAGTGAACACTGTGGCGAGGGAGCTTGCTCCCGCTGGGCTGCGAAGCAGACCCAAAGTATTTGCGACCGCTTCGCGCTCGAGCGGGAGCAAGCTCCCTCGCCACAGGATGTGTTGTCAGCTGTTCATTGCGTTGCCATTTAGAACTTGTAACCCAACCCCACCATGTAGATCCATGGGTCCACGTCGACATTCACCTTGGCCCGGGTACCGCCGGCCACGGCGTTGTTGTCCACATAGGCGGTGGTGTCGATGTCGATGTAGCGAATCTGGCCGTTGATCATGACGTTGTCGGTCAACATGTAGTCAGCGCCCACTTGCCACGCCATGCCCCAACTGTTGCTCGCGCGGAAATTGCTGAAGCCGTTGGCACTGGCTTCGCTGCCGACGTGTTCGTCGTAGATCCAGGTGTAGTTGATACCGGCGCCGACATAAGGCTGGAACGTCGACTTGGCGTCGAGTGGGTAGTAGACCAGGCTCAGGGTTGGCGGCAGGTGCTTGAGGGTGCCGAGCTTGTTGTTGGCCGCGCCCAGGGCGGTGCCTTTGATTTTCACGTCGTGCTCGAACGGCGAGGCCGCCAGCAGTTCGATCCCCAGGTTGTTGGTGATCATGTAGGCGAAGTTCAAGCCCAACTGCGTGTCGCTGCTCATGGTCGCCTTGCCGCCCAGGTCGGCGCCGGCCAGCGGGCCACGGTCGACCTTGACGCTGGAGCTGTCGGCTTCCGGATTGACGGTGATGGCACCGGCGCGAACGATAATATCGCCGGCTGTGTGGGCCTGGGCGAGTGGGGCGGCGAGCGCGAGGGCGGCGAGGGAAGCGCAGAGCAAGGACTTGTTCATGAGGGCTCCAGAGGGCATCGAAATTTGATGTCTCATGGTACGAAGCCGTCTGGTCCGGTCTTTTGACCCAGCTCAATGAGTCAGGGGGTGTTTAATTGACTCAGCTCAATAAAAGCGCTGATGAGAAAATTCGAGGGAACCATCGCGAGCAAGCTCGCTCCCACATCATTCGACCGCATGCTTTCTGAAGAAACACGATCAACTGTGGGAGCAAGCTTGCTCGCGATAGCTATCTGACTGACCGCACATCACGACCGGATTCACTCCGGCAGCTCATATACATAAATTTTCTCGGCCTCCATCTGATACCCGGCATCGGCCAGTTCACTGGTGGACGGCTTGACCTGCATCGGCCCTTCGACCCAGTACGGTTGATACAACTCGTCGAGCTTGACCCCGACTTCACTTTTCACATGCACGATCTGGTTGGACGGCGGTGGTGGTACGTGGATACAGGCGCCGAAATACGGCACCAGCAAAAAGTCGGTGGTGCGACCTTCCTCGCTGACTTCCAGCGGCACGATATAGCCCGGCAAACGAATCTGCTGGCCATCGAGGGCCTTGACCACCGGGGCGTTGGGCAAGTCCTGCTTGGCCGCAGGGGCGGACTCGGCGGCCAGGGCGTCGCTCATCTTCGACAAGTCGTGCAGCGGGGTCATGTTCGGCACTTCTGGCGGGGCGTCCGGCGGGATCATTTCCGACCAGGCCAGGTCCCTCGGCTCGGCCGCCCACAGCGGCAGGGCGACCATCATCAACAGCGCAAGCAGGGCGCGGGGCATTTTCAAGGTCCTCATAGACGGATCGACAGGCCGTCGGCCAACGATTGGCGATAGGCGCGCCAGGCCGGCACGCTGCCCATCAGCAGGGCGGCGACCAGGATGCCAGCCAGCAGCGTCCATTCATATTCGCTCGGCCAGCCCAGCGGCAAGTACAAGCCGTAGGCCGATTGCACGTAACCCTGGGCGGCGGCGATGCCGATGTACAGCAAGGCCAGCCCGGCGATGACCCCGGCCAACGCCAGGGCGAAGGCTTCGAGCACCAGCAGCGTTGCGATGTGCCACGGCCGCGCACCCACCGAGCGCAGGATCGCCATTTCCCGGCGGCGCTCGTTGAGGCTGGTGAGGATCGCCGTAAGCATGCCGATCAACCCGGTCAGGACCACGAACAACGAAATCACGAACAAGGCTTTTTCCGCCGTGCCCATCAAGCTCCACAACTCCTGCAGCGCCACGCCGGGCAGGATCGCCAGCAAGGGTTCGCCGCGGAACTCGTTGATCTCGCGCTGCAAGGCAAAGGTGGAAATCTTGCTGTTGAGGCCGAGCATGAACGCGGTGATCGCTTGGGGCGTGAGGTCCATGTTGCGGGCCTGGTCGGCGCTGATGCGGCCATTGCCCTGGGCCGGCACGCCGTTCTTCCAGTCGATGTGGATCGCCTCCATGCCACCGAGGCTGATGTGCAGCGTGCGGTCCACCGGGGTGCCGGTGCGCTTGAGAATCCCGACCACGGTGAAGGGCTTGTCGTCGTGCTTGACCAGGCTGATCGCCGCCACGCCGTGGGCCAACACCAGTTTGTCGCCGAGCTTGTAGTGCAGCGCCTCGGCCACTTCGGCACCGAGCACCACTTCGAACGGATCGGTTGCGAAAGCCCGGCCGTCGGCCAGTTCCAAGTGCTGCTGGCGGCCGTACTGGTAATGCTCGAAGTAGGCCTCGGTGGTGCCCATCACCCGATAACCACGGTGGGAATCGCCCAGGGACATGGGGATCGCCCACTTCACTTTCGGGTTACTGGCGAAGTGTTCAAAGCTGTCCCAGCGGATGTTGTTGGTGGCGTTGCCGATGCGAAACACCGAATACAGCAGCAGGTTCACGGAGCCGGAGCGGGCGCCGACGATCAGGTCGGTGCCACTGATGGTGCTGGCGAAACTGGCTCGTGCTTCGGTGCGCACTCGCTCCACCGCCAGTAACAGACAGACCGAGAGGGCGATGGCAAACGCGGTGAGGATCGCGGTGAAGCGGCGGTTCGCCAGGCTGGCCATGGCTAGACGGAACAAATACATCTCAAACCTCGAGTGGCGTGGCGGCGCGATTGAGATCGGCCAGCGACAGGTTGCGGTCGAACAGCGGCGCCAGGCTCTGGTCGTGGCTGACGAACAACAGGCTCGAGCCGGCCTCGCGGCATTCGGCGAACAGCAGTCGCAGGAAGTTTTCCCGGGCGTCGTAGTCCAGGGCCGAAGTCGGCTCGTCGGCGATCACCAGCTCCGGCTGGCCGATCAGGGCCCGGGCGGCGGCGACCCGTTGCTGTTGGCCGATGGACAGCGAGTCGGCGCGCCGCCCCAACAGGTTCGGATCGGTCAAGCCCAGGTGGGCCAGCAGCGTGGCGGCGGCTTGATCGACGCTGCCGTGGCGCTGGATCGCCCGTTGCGCACGCAGCTTGGAAAAGTGACAGGGCAGCTCGACGTTTTCGCGCACCGAGAGAAACGGCAGCAGGTTGAACTGCTGGAAGATATAGCCGGTGTGGTCGACGCGAAAGCGGTCGCGACGGCCGGCGCCCAGTTCGCTGAGTTCCTGGCCAAGCAGGCGGATGCTGCCGCGGTCCGGTGTCTGCACCCCGCCCAGCAGCCCCAGCAAGGTGGTCTTGCCGCTGCCGCTCGGGCCCTTGAGAAACAGCGTCTCACCAGCCTCCAGGCGGAACGCCGGGATATCCAGCAACGGCGGATGCCCGGGCCAACTGAAGCCCAGGTCGGAGAGTTCGATGAGTGCTTGGGTCATATGAAACCGGTCAAATTAAAGATCAACTCCTGTGGGAGCGAGCTTGCTCGCGATAGCGGTTTGTCAGGCAGCATCTGTGTTGGATGTGCCGGCCTCATCGCGAGCAAGCTCGCTCCCACATGGGCTTTCGGTGTACTTAGAATTTCAGGCTGGCCGCCTTGGCCGTCACTTCCACGCCTTGCTGGCCGCTCGGGCTGATCAGTTGTACCTGAATTTTCTGGGTGGCCGGGAAGGTTTTGAACAGGGTCGCCAGGTCCAGGTTCTTCAGTGCACCCGGGGCGGCGCAGGTGAATTGGTAGTGGGCATGAATCTCACTGTGCTCGCCGTGGTGCTCGTCGCCGCCTTCATCATGGTCTTCGTGGTCCGGTTCATCGCCGAACAATGGGCTTTCCAGTTCCTGTTGGGCCACGGTGCATTTGGCGGCGGCCGGCAAGTTGAACAACGCCAATGGCTTGTCCAACTGCGCGCGTACGGCGGCGACCTTGGCCTTGTCGGCATCGCTGGTGGCGGCATGTTCGAAGCCCACCAGGTTCATCGCCGGGCTTTCCAGTTCCAGCTCCAGGGTCTGGCCGTCCAGGGCGGCGTTCAACCGGCCCACACCATGTTCATGGGCACCCAGGCTGCCGTGCTCGTGGTCATGATCATGCTCGACCGCCCCATGAGCGACGGCCAATGGCAGCAGGGCGAACGGCAAAGCGAGAAACAGACGACGCATGACGAGTCTCCGAAAAGGTTATGTAATCTTATAACGAAAGTGCGGAGAGTTTGACCGTCTGCTTGGCGTCGCGCAAGGGCCATGGGAGCATGCGAACATGAAATATTCAGGAGCACGGTGATGTTGCGGATACGCGGAACCGTCGGCGATTGGCCGGTGGACTTGTCGATCGAAATGGATGAGAGCGACTGGGCGCAGCTCGGCGCGCAATTGCAAGTGGCCAAGTGCGAGGGTGTCGCGGCCCCGGCGACCAAACCGGTGGCCAATCCGGTGAGTCAGGACGATGCCCAGTGGCAGATCGCCAAGGAACTGCTGCGCAAGGCCGGGCAATTGAGCGGCCCGGACCTGCTGGAGCAACTCGAAGGCCTGACCGGCAGCGCCTCGGCGGGCAAGCGCCTGTTGGTGCGCTTGCGCCACTGTGCCGAGGTCAAGGTACTGAGCGGCGCCGATACGCCGCTCTACAGTTGGGTGGGAGAAGAAGCGGCAAGCTACAAGCCGCAAGCTTCAAGCTGAAGCAATCTTGCAGCTTGCAGCTTGCCGCTGCCCCCCTAATACAACGCCGCGAACAGCTTGCGACGATAGCTCGTCACCAGCGGATGATCGTTGCCCAGCAGTTCGAACACTTGCAGCAAGGTCTTGTGGGGCAAGCCTTCGCTGTAGCTGCGGTTACGCATGAACAGCTTGAGCAGTGCATCGAGGGCCGCTTCGTACTGCTGGCGCGCCAGTTGCTGGATCGCCAGTTGGTACACCGCTTCATCGTCCTGCGGGTCTTTTGCCAGTCGGGCCTTGAGGTCGGCGGCGTCCGGCAGGTGCTTGGCCAGGCCGAGGAACTGGATTTGCGCCTTGGCGCCGGCGAGCGCGGCTTTGTGCTCGTCGCTTTTTACCGCATCGAGCACGGTCTGCGCTTCGTCCAGCTCGCCGCGTTCAGTCAGGCAACGGGCGTACAGGATCAGCGCCTTGGCGTTGGTGTTGTCTTCACCCAGCAACACCGTGAGCAGGGCTTCAGCGTCGGCGAAACGACCGTCGTCGAACAGCGCCTGGGCTTGTTCGAACGGGTCGGCGGCGGCTGGCGGTGGCATCTGCACGTGGGGTTCGAGCATCGCCCGCACCGCCGATTCCGGCTGGGCCCCGGCAAAGCCATCGACCGGCTGACCGTCCTTGAACAGCACCACGGTGGGCAGGCTGCGGATGCCGAAGCGGGCGACGATATCCTGCTCGATGTCGCAGTTGACCTTGGCCAGCAGCAGTTCGCCCTGATAGCTCTCGGCAATGGTTTGCAGCATCGGCATCAGGGCCTTGCACGGCGCACACCACTCGGCCCAGAAATCCACCAGCACCGGTTTGTGGAAAGAGTTCGCGATCACCGACTGGTCGAAATCGGCGGTGGTGGCGTCGAAGATGTAGGGCGTTTCCTGAGTCATGGGCAATCTCGTAGAGCGCTTGAATGGGGCAACTATACGGCTTGGTGGGGGGTGGCTGAAAGCGGGGTGGTCTTTCGTCCCGTGGTGTCTGACAGGACGCCATCGCGGGCAAGCCCGCTCCCACAGTTGATCTTCAGTGGGTACAACATTCGCGTTCACTCTAGATCCCGTGTGGGAGCGGGCTTGCTCGCGAAGCTTTTCAGGCGCGCCGCGCGTGATACAGGCTCACATGCCGAAACTCTTCAGGCTCGGCCAGGTCCGGCAAGGTCATGGCCTGGAGCATGTCGATGCGTCGGTACAGCGGATGCTGGAAGTCCCGCACCCGGGAATCGGCCACCAACGCCTCGCGACCACGGCTGAGGAACTGGTCGAGCAGCGGCAGGTTGGCCCGGTCGTAGAGCACGTCGGCAACCAGGATCAGGTCGAAGCGATCGGCCTCGGCGAAGAAATCCGTTGAATACCCCAGCTTCACGTCATTGAGCGCGGCATTGGCCCGGCACGCGGCAATCGCCAGAGGGTCCAGGTCGCAGGCCACCACCTCCAGCGCTCCAGCCTTGACCGCCGCGATGCCCGCCACGCCAGAACCGGCGCCAAAATCCAATATGCGCTTGCCCTTGACCCACTGCGGCTGTTCGGCCAGGTAGCGCGCCATCGCCAGGCCGCTGGCCCAGCAGAAACTCCAATAGGGCGGCTCGTGGAGAATGCGGCGGGTTTCTTCCGGGCTGAAGGCACGGTCCATGTTGTCGCCGTCGATCAGCCACAACTTCAAGTCGGCGCCGGGTAGCGGGCAGGCCACCAGGCGCGCGTCACCCAGCAATTCACTCAACGCCCGTTGCAGGTCCTGCGGTGCACTCATGGCGCCTTGACGAATTGCAGGGCGCCCAGGGCCTGGGTGGTTGGTTGGCTGATGCGTTGCTCCGGCAGGTGCAGGATCAACTGGCCCGACTGGCTGGCGCGGCCACGCAGTTCCACCCGGGCGCCGACCGGGAAGGCGTCGGGGTTGAAGCGCAGGCGGAAGGGCAGGGCCTGGTTGGTACCGATCAGGCTGGAACTGGCGAGCAATTGCTGCGGACGGTCCTTGTCATCGATCACCAGCAGCGCCAGTTCAACCTCGGCCCCGGCCGGTACGCCTTGCAAGGTGCCGCTCAATTCGCGCTGATACGCCGGCAGTGGCCCCAGTTCGGCGGCCTGGCGGGCTTTTTCCTGGGCCTGTTTCGGCGCCGGGGCCGGGGCGGGGGCCGCGGGCTTGGGGGCGTCGCTGCTGCACGCCATCAGCAGGCTGAAAAGACTGAGCAAAACGAGCGATCGTAGCGGCATGTGTGGCTCCAGCAAGGTGAATTCCATGGATCTGACGGTAAGCCCGTCTGTATACCGTAAACCCTATGGCTTGTCTTGCCAGTGGGATGCGCTACCATGGCCCTCCCTTTTTTTGTTGCCTGCCACCATGCACTGTCCCTTCTGCGGTGCCAACGACACCAAGGTCATCGACTCGCGACTGGTCGCCGAGGGCGAACAAGTCCGCCGCCGCCGCGAATGCCTGGCTTGCGGCGAACGTTTCACGACGTTCGAGACCGCTGAACTGGTGTTGCCGCGCCTGATCAAAACCGACGGCAGCCGCCAGCCGTTCGATGAAGAAAAACTGCGCGCCGGCATGCAGCGCGCCCTGGAAAAACGCCCGGTGAGCGTCGAGCGCCTGGAAGCGGCGCTGGTGCACATCAAGCACAAGCTGCGGGCGACCGGCGAGCGCGAGGTCAAATCCCTGGTAGTCGGTGAGTTGGTGATGGCCGAGTTGCAGAAGCTCGATGAAGTCGCCTACATCCGTTTCGCCTCGGTGTACCGGCGCTTCCAGGACCTGAACGAGTTCCGCGAAGAAATCGACCGCCTGGCTCGCGAACCGGTGAAAGAATGACCGTCTCGGCGCAGCAGGCCGTCCTCGACGCCCACTACATGGCCCGTGCCCTGGAGTTGGCGCGACGCGGTCACTACACCACCCATCCCAATCCCCGGGTCGGTTGCGTGATCGTGCGTGACGGGCAGATTGTCGGCGAAGGCTGGCATATCCGTGCCGGCGAGCCCCATGCCGAAGTCCATGCCCTGCGCGCCGCTGGCGAACAGGCCCGCGGCGCCACGGCTTACGTGACCCTTGAGCCGTGCAGCCATCACGGGCGTACGCCGCCGTGTGCCGATGCGCTGGTCAACGCCGGCGTGGCGCGGGTGGTGGCGGCGATGCAGGACCCCAACCCGGAAGTCGCCGGGCGTGGCCTGCAAAGGCTGGCCCAGGCCGGCATCGCCACCGAAAGCGGCGTGCTGGAGGGTGAAGCACGCAAGCTCAATGAGGGTTTTCTCAAACGCATGGAGCAGGGGCTGCCGTTCGTGCGGGTCAAGCTCGCCATGAGCCTCGATGGCCGCACCGCCATGGAAAGCGGCGAAAGCCAGTGGATCACCGGCCCGGCCGCACGTTCGGCGGTGCAACGCCTGCGCGCCCAGGCCAGTGTGGTGCTGACCGGCGCCGATACGGTGCTGGCGGACAACGCCCGGCTGACCGTGCGCGCCGATGAACTCGGGCTCGATGCGGAGCAGACGGCGTTGGTCATGAGCCGCCCGCCGCTGCGGGTGTTGGTGGACGGTCGTCTGCGGGTGCCGCTGGATGCCGCGTTTTTCAAGGCCGGTCCGGCGCTGGTCGCTACCTGCATGGCGGTGGAAGAACAATACGCCAACGGTCCCGAATGCATGATCGTGGCAGGCGATGACGGCCAGGTCGATCTGCGTCGGCTGCTGGTGGCGCTGGCTGCCCGGGATGTCAATGAAGTGCTGGTGGAGGCTGGTCCGCGCCTGGCGGGCGCTTTTGCCCGGCAAGGGCTGGTGGACGAGTTCCAGATTTTCATCGCCGGCAAGTTCCTCGGTTCTTCGGCGCGGCCGCTGTTGGACTGGCCGCTGGCGCAGATGAAAGATGCCCCGCAGCTGAAAATCACCGAAATCCGCGCCGTGGGCGATGACTGGCGAGTCATCGCCGTTCCCGTTCCACCGGCCAGCGTATAATTCCCGGCTTTCGCGCAAGCGGCGGCCTGTTCTCGAGGAGGACTCCATGTTTACCGGCATCATCGAATCCATCGGCAGCATCCGTGCACTCACCCCCAAGGGCGGCGATGTGCGGGTCTACGTCGAAACCGGCAAGCTCGACCTGAGCGACGTCAAGCTGGGCGACAGCATCGCGGTGAACGGCGTGTGCCTGACCGCCGTTGAACTGCCAGGCAACGGCTTCCTGGCGGACGTGAGCCGTGAAACCCTCGACTGCACGGCCATGAACGACCTCAAGAGCGGCAGCCCGGTCAACCTGGAAAAAGCCCTGACCCCCACCACTCGCTTGGGCGGGCACCTGGTCAGCGGCCATGTGGACGGCGTCGGCGAAGTGGTCTCGCGCACGGATAACGCCCGGGCCGTGGAGTTTCGCATCCGCGCGCCCAAGGAATTGGCCAAGTACATTGCCCACAAAGGCTCGATCACCGTCGACGGCACCAGCCTGACGGTCAACGCGGTGGATGGTGCCGAATTCCTGCTGACGATCATTCCCCACACCCTGAGCGAAACCATCATGGCCTCGTACCGGCCAGGTCGCCGGGTCAACCTGGAAGTCGACTTGCTGGCCCGTTACCTGGAGCGCCTGCTGCTCGGTGACAAGGCCGCGGAGCCTGCATCCGGCAGCAACATCACCGAAAGCTTCCTGGCCGCCAACGGCTACCTCAAATCCTGACCCAAGGGGGTGCCGCGTGGCGCTCAATAGCATCGAAGAACTGGTTGAAGACATCCGCCAAGGCAAGATGGTCATCCTCATGGATGACGAAGACCGCGAGAACGAAGGCGACCTGATCATGGCCGCCGAATGCTGCAAGGCCGAGCACATCAACTTCATGGCCAAGCATGCTCGTGGGCTGATCTGCATGCCGATGACCCGCGAGCGCTGCGAGCTGCTGAAGCTGCCGCTGATGGCACCGCGCAACGGCTCGGGCTTCGGCACCAAGTTCACCGTGTCCATCGAGGCTGCCGAGGGCGTGACCACCGGTATTTCCGCGGCTGACCGCGCGCGCACCGTCCAGGCGGCTGCCGCGAAAGACGCCAAGGCCGAAGACATCGTCAGCCCCGGCCACATCTTCCCGCTGATGGCCCAGGCTGGCGGCACCCTGGCCCGCGCCGGCCACACCGAAGCGGCCTGCGACCTGGCGCGCATGGCCGGCTTCGAGCCCAGCGGCGTGATCTGCGAAGTGATGAACGACGACGGCACCATGTCCCGTCGTGCGGAGCTGGAAACCTTTGCCGCCGAACACAACATCAAGATCGGCACCATCGCCGACCTGATCCACTACCGGATGATCCACGAACGTACCGTTCAGCGGATTGCCGAGCAGCCGCTGGACAGCGAACTGGGCCAGTTCAACCTGGTGACCTACCGCGACTCGGTGGAAGGCGACGTGCACATGGCGCTGACCCTGGGCACCGTGTGCGCCGAAGAGCCGACCCTGGTGCGGGTGCACAACATGGACCCATTGCGCGACCTGTTGATGGTCAAGCAACCCGGCCGCTGGAGCCTGCGGGCCGCCATGGCCGCGGTGGCCGAGGCCGGTAGCGGCGTGGTGCTGCTGCTCGGTCACCCGCTCGATGGCGACGTGCTGCTGGCGCACATCCGCGAAACCGCGGATCAAGCCGCCGTGAAAAAACCGACCACCTACAGCATCGTCGGTGCCGGTTCGCAGATCCTTCGGGACCTGGGCGTGCGTAAAATGCGCCTGATGAGCGCACCGATGAAATTTAATGCGATATCCGGTTTCGATCTGGAAGTTGTAGAATACGTGCCCTCCGAATAATGGCCTGCGGATTCCGGCATTATTGTTCACTTAAGGCTTGTTAGATTCATTGTGGCGAGGGAGCTTGCTCCCGCTTGGGTGCGCAGCACCCACAATAGGGCCGCTGCGCAGCACCCACAATAGGGCCGCTTCGCAGCACCCACAATAGGGCCGCTTCGCAGCCCAGCGGGAGCAAGCTCCCTCGCCACAAAAGCTTGAAATGGACAGCGTGACGGGATCTGCGGGTGCTGTAGATTCGAGACTAATATCACTGAGGAGCGCGTATAGAACGCGCTCCGGCTCTTTAAGAGATCTGACGAATGACCCTGAAGACCATCGAAGGTACCTTCATCGCCCCCAAAGGCCGCTACGCTCTGGTAGTGGGCCGTTTCAACAGTTTCGTGGTCGAGAGCCTGGTTGGCGGTGCGGTCGATGCCCTGGTTCGCCATGGCGTGAGCGAAAGCGACATCACCATCATCCGTGCCCCTGGCGCCTTCGAAATTCCGCTGGTTGCGCAGAAAGTCGCTCAAAAGGGCGAATATGCGGCGATCATCGCCTTGGGCGCGGTCATTCGTGGCGGTACTCCGCACTTCGAATACGTGGCCGGCGAATGCACCAAGGGCTTGGCCCAGGTCTCCATGGAATTCGGCGTGCCAGTCGCTTTCGGCGTACTGACCGTTGACTCCATCGAGCAAGCCATCGAGCGTTCCGGCACCAAGGCCGGTAACAAAGGTGCCGAAGCGGCCCTGTCCGCCCTGGAAATGGTCAGCCTGCTGGCGCAGTTGGAGGCCAAGTGATTAGCGACGAAAGCGATCGTTTCAACCCGCGCGATCCAAAGCCTGCGGATGCCGGCAAGCCGTCGAAAAGTGCCAAGCGCCGCGAAGCCCGTCAGCTCGCGACCCAGGCGCTGTATCAATGGCACATGGCCAAGCAATCGCTGAACGAGATCGAAGCGCAGTTTCGGGTCGACAACGATTTCAGTGATGTTGATGGCGCTTACTTCCGCGAGATCCTGCACGGGGTCCCGCAGTTCAAGACTGAAATCGACACCGCGCTCACGCCTTGCCTGGACCTGACCATTGAAGAGCTGGATCCGGTTGAACTGGCGGTGCTGCGCCTGTCCACCTGGGAGCTGCTCAAGCGCGTCGACGTACCGTACCGCGTGGTGATCAACGAAGGGATCGAGCTGGCGAAAGTCTTCGGCTCCACCGATGGCCACAAGTTCGTCAACGGTGTGCTCGACAAACTTGCCCCGCGCTTGCGTGAAGCCGAAGTGAAGGCGTTCAAGCGCTGATTGGCGTTTGCAGCGGCTATGGGCGAATTTGAGCTGATCCGTCACTACTTCGCCGCCGCGCCTTGTGCGCAGGGCGGCGAGGGCGTTGCGCTGGGGATCGGCGACGACTGCGCCCTGCTGGCCGTTCCTTCCGGGGAACAGCTGGCGGTGTCCACCGACACGCTCGTGGCCGGTGTGCATTTTCCAGACCCTTGCGAGCCGTTCCTGCTCGGCCAGCGCTCGCTGGCCGTGGCGGTCAGTGACCTGGCCGCCATGGGCGCCAACCCTTTCGCCTTTACCCTTGCCCTGACCTTGCCGACGGTGACCGCCGATTGGCTGCAAGCCTATGCCCGCGGTTTGAACCACATGGCCCAGGCCTGTGGCGTGGCGCTGGTGGGGGGGGACACCACACGTGGGCCCCTGAGCCTGACCATGACGGTGTTTGGCCACGTGCCGTCCGGCCAGGCCCTGACCCGTAGCGGCGCGCGGCCCGGCGACCTGCTGTGTGTGGGCGGCGAATTGGGCAATGCCGCCGGCGCATTGCCGCTGGTGCTCGGCCAGCGCAGCGCCGAACCTGCGATTGCCGAGCCGTTGCTGGCCCATTACTGGTCGCCACGTCCGCAGATCGACCTGGGCCTGGCGTTGCGGGGCAAGGCCAGCGCGGCGATGGATATTTCCGATGGCCTGCTGGCCGATTGCGGGCATATCGCCCAAGCGTGCGGGGTGGCCTTGCAGGTTGAACGGGATCGACTGCCGCTGTCCAACGCTCTGGTAGCGTTTCTTGGCCGGGCGGATGCCGAGCAGGTCGCCCTGAGCGGCGGTGACGATTACGTGCTGTTGTTCGCCGTGCCACCAAGCCGATTGTCGGCGTTGCAGGCCGCCGGCTGGCCGATCCACGTGATCGGCCGTGTACTGGCCGGGCAAGGCGTCACGCTGGTCGACAGCCTCGGGCACGACATCACCCCGCCAGTGCGGGGCTATCAACATTTTCGGGAGACACCGTGACAGATCACCCCAACCAGGTCCCGGCAGAGTTCGTTCCGCCTTCGGTCTGGCGCAATCCCTGGCATTTCCTGGCATTTGGCTTCGGTTCGGGTACTTTGCCCAAAGCCCCGGGCACCTGGGGCTCGCTGGTTGCGCTACCCTTCATACCGTTGTGGCAGATGTTGCCGGACTGGGGCTACTGGTTGATGCTGGGCATCACCATGCTGTTTGGCTTCTGGCTGTGTGGCAAAGTGGCGGATGACCTTCGGGTGCACGATCATGAAGGCATCGTCTGGGACGAAATGGTCGGCATGTGGATCACCTTGTGGCTGGTACCGGAAGGCTGGTATTGGTTGCTGGCGGGTTTCCTGGTGTTCCGTTTCTTCGATATCCTCAAGCCGTGGCCGATCCGCTGGATCGACAGGCATGTACACGGCGGTGTCGGTATCATGCTCGATGATGTGTTGGCCGGGGTTTTCGCCTGGCTGGCAATGCAGGGATTGGTGTGGTGTTTCACCTGAGGGAGTCAGGCATGGGCGTAAGCCGCGCACTACTGCTGTTGCTGTGTTTAGGAGCCTGTTTGGGTGCAAGGGCGGTCGAGTCGACGCCGCTGCCTGACAAGATCCGTGCGGCCAGCGAAGAGTGGGCCGATTACACCCAGGCCGATGGCCAGGGCATGGGCTGGGATATCTTGCGCGCGGTCTTCGAGCCTGAAGGCGTCAAGCTGGAGATCCGCAGCGTGCCCTACACCCGCTCGATCGGGTTGGTGCAGCGCGGCGAGGTCGACGTGCAGGTTGGCGCCTATCGGGATGAATCCGAAGGCGTGCTCTACCCGCATTGGCACTACGACGTCGATCATATCTATGCCTTGGGGCTGGCCTCCAAGCCTTCACCGACGCTGGCGACGATTGGCAACTATCGACTGGTGTGGATGCGCGGGTACGAATACAACAACTACCTGCCCAACATCCGGCGTTTCAATGAGATTCACCGCGCCGTAGGTATCTTGCCGATGCTGGCCCATGATCGTGCCGATTTTTATATCGATGCGTTGATGGAAATCCAGGATGTGCTTGCCAAGGCCGACGATCCTAAGCAATTCAAGCTTTCGCCCCTGATCAATTTGCCGCTGTACCTGGGTTTCGCCAACAACGAAAACGGCCGTACGTTGCGGGCGCTGTTCGACCGACGCATGGAAGTGCTGGTGAAGAGCGGCGAGTTGAAACCGATTTTCGAACGCTGGAAGCAACCCTATCCTTTCGACGAGAAAGGCAAGCCGCCGAAGCCATGATCAATCTTATCGATGTTCATTAGCGATAATTCAGCCTAAGCGTCTGTCGGATCGTGCTGTTACAATGCCCGCCTCTGCGAATCTCCAGTACTAGAATCAGGAGCACACCGGTGCCTGTCGTTTTTGTTGCCGCTTCCAAGCTGCCAACGCCCTTTGCGCAATTCACCATGCATGGTTTTCTCGATGAAGCCACCGGCCGCGAGCACGTTGTGCTGAGCCTGGGTGACTTCGCCGACGGTGCACCGGTGCTGGGCCGCCTGCATTCCGAATGCCTGACCGGCGACGCCCTGTTCAGCCAGCGCTGCGATTGCGGTTCGCAACTCGAGGCCGCGCTGCAAGCCATTGCCCGTGAAGGCCGTGGTGTGTTGTTGTACCTGCGCCAGGAAGGGCGTGGTATCGGCTTGTTGAACAAGATCCGCGCCTATGAACTGCAAGATGGCGGCGCCGATACCGTGGAAGCCAACGAACGCCTGGGCTTTGCCGCCGACCTGCGTGACTACAGCATTTGCTTGCCGATGCTCGAACACCTGGGTATCAAGTCCCTGCGGCTGATGACCAACAACCCACGCAAGGTCAAGGCCTTGACCGACATGGGCATCGTGGTGGCCGAGCGTGTACCGCTGCACACCGGTCACAACCCCCACAACAAACTCTACCTGGCAACCAAGGCCAGCAAGCTCGACCACATGATGGGTAACGAGCACCAAGGCGAGGTTGACCGGGCGTGACGCGCGGTCAGGTTCGGCGGCGGCTATCGGTCAGTTGGTGGAAATACCTGGCCCTGGCCTTGCTGCCGCTGTTCGTGATCAACGCGGTGTTCGGCCAGGGCGAAGCGATTCTGCCGGTGCTGGCGATGCCGCTGTTCATTGCCGGCGTGGCGTCGATGTTTGTCAGCCTGCGATTCTTCGGGCCGTACAAGCAAGCCCTGATCGCCACCCAGAAAGCGCTCGACACGCCCGAAGAACCCCAGGCCTGGATTGACCTGGCGGCCCGTCGCCGCTCAGCCTTCCTGGTGGCCGGGCTACCGGCCTGGGTCGGTGCCCTTGCGGTGTTCGTGGGCCTGGAAGCGGTGCCGTTGATGCTGCTGGCGTTGTCGACCGCCGTGTTGTTCTACCTGTACCGCATCCCGCGCCAACTCGGCTGATGAACCGCTGGCTGGCGGTCTTGCTGCTGGCCGCCAGCGCCTCGACGATGGCGGCTTCGCGGGTCGTCAGCCTCGCGCCGTCGTTGTCGGAAATCGTCGTTGAACTGGGCTCCGCCGACCTCTTGGTGGGCGTGCTGGATGGCGGTGACCGTCCGCCAATCCTTAAGGACCTGCCTTCCGTAGGGCGTTACGGCCAATTGGACATGGAACGCTTGCTCAGCCTCCAGCCCGACCTGCTCCTGCTCTGGCCCGGCAGTGTCGGCCCGGCGCAGCGCGAGCAACTCCAGGGCTTGGGTATTCCCGTTTATGTCGCCGAGTCCCGCAGCCTCGACCAACTCATCGCGCAAATTGAAGACATTGCCATGCAGCTCGGCCGCCCGGAGCGGGGCGCGCCGCGGGCGGCGCAGTTGCGTGTGCGTCTGGAAGCGTTACGCCATCGCTATCGACGGGACCCGCCGTTGCCGGTGTTCTACCAAGTCTGGGACCGGCCGCTGTACACCGTCGGGGGCGGGCAGATCATCAGTGATGCGCTGGCGGTGTGCGGGGCTCGCAACGTCTTCGCTGACCTGAGCGTGCCGGCCCCGCAGGTGAGTGTGGAAGCGGTGCTGCAACGCAATCCGCAGGTCATCCTGGCCACGGAGCAGGCGCAGCTCGATGCCTGGAAAACCTGGCCGGTGGCGCAGGGGCGGTTGTTGCTGGTCAATGACAAGGGGCTGGAGCGGCCCAGTGGGCAGATGATCGAGGCGACGGCGCGGCTATGTGAGTTGATTGCGCCAGACAGATAGATTGCGGCGGGCCCAATCGCGAGCAAGCTCGCGATGAGGCCCGCCCAAACACCACAAATTCCAGATCAGAGGGCGGGGGTCCAAGTCACCCCAAGCAACCAGGTCCGACCTTCCTCCCGATACCCATACTGGGCTCCATCATGGCTATACAGCGCCCGGCTGTAACCCTTGTCCAGCAGGTTATCCACCTTCATCTCCAGCTTGACCTCCCGGGTCAACGCCCAACTGCCGCGCAGCCCGAGCAAGGCATAGCCACCCAGGGCATTGCGGTTGTTTTCATCGTCATAGCTGCCACTCACCGCTTGCCAGGTGGCGCCCAGGCCCAGACGGTCGAATTGCCGGTCCAGGTCCAGGCTCAAGGTCCGCCGGGCGCGGCGTGCCAGAGTGTGGCCGCTGTCGCGGTCACGTGGGTCGATGATGGCCAGGCCCAGGTTGCCCTGCCAGCCGAACACATCCTGCAGGTAGGCCATCTCAAAACCGTTGATCCGCGCCGAGGCAACGTTCTGTGGGCGTGAGTTACTGCCAAAGATGATCGCGTCTTCCAGGTCCGTGCGGTAAAGCGAGGTCTCCAGGCGGGCGCTGTCGCTCAGTTGGCTGCGCCATTGCAGTTCGTAGCTTTTCGCCGTCTCGGGTTTCAGGTCAGGATTGCTGAAGTCCGGGTAGTACAGGTCGTTGAAGGTCGGCGCGCGGAAGCTTTCGCTGTAGGTCAGCAACAGGTCGTTGTCCGGATTGACCGGCAGGGTGAGGGTGCCGCTCCAACTGTTCTGGCCGCCAAACTGTTGGTTCTGGTCGCGACGCAGGCCCAGTTCGGTGGAGAACGTTTCGGCCTGGAAGCGGTGCTGGATGAACGCGGCACGGTTCCAGCGGCTGTCTTCGTCGAACGGCGTGCTGCTGTTGACCCGGTCCTGATACCAGTCGCCGCCGACGATCAGGCTGTTGCGCTCGTTCAGCGTCACGTCGTTCTGCCAGGTCACGGAATCGCGGTAGGTGTTGAACACTTCGCGGACATCGCTGAGCTTGTCGAAGGTCTTTTCACGGTTCTCGCTGTGGCCCAGTTCCAGGCGTGACTTCCAGGCCTCGTTGATTCGCCCGTCCACATAGGTGCTGAAGCTGCTCACCGCGAACTCGCTGTAGGGTTGCTGGGGCAGGGACTCGAACGTGGCCGGATCGAAGCGGCCGAACGGGTTGTCGTATTCGCTTTTGCCGCGGTTATCCAGCAGGTTCAGGCCAACTTCCAGGTCATCGCTGGCCGCATGGCTCAGGCTCAGGCTGAAGGACTGGTTGCGATTGGCATCGTCGTCGCGATCGCTGGCGTAGGACTCGTGGGTCCGATTGCTTCCGGCGCTGTCGTCGAGGCTGGCGCCGAGGTTGAAACGGGTCTGCTCGTCGCCACCGGACAGGCCCAGGCTGCGCTCCCAGGTCTGATGGCTGCCGACACCCACATGCAGGCGCGGTTGCAGGCCTTGCTCGTTGCCGCGACGGGTGAAAATCTGAATGACACCGCCCACCGCATCGGCACCGTAGATCACCGAACGCGAACCGCGCAGCACTTCCACGCGCTCGATCTGGTTGATGTTCAGGCGTTGCAGGTTGCTGTCACCGGAGGTGGCGTTACCGATGCGCTGGCCGTCCACCAGCACCAGGCTCTGGGCCGATTTGGTCCCGCGAATGTAAATCCCCGGCAGGCTGCCGCGCCCACCCAGCGGAGCCACCTGCACGCCTGGCACACGGCTGAGCAAGTCCGTGACACTGGCCGGCTGCAAGCGCTCGATGTCGTCGCGGGTGAACACGGTATTGGCGGCGCTGCTGTCGTTGCGGGCCTCGACCTGGCGGTTGGCGCTGATCACGATGTCGGGCAGCTTCAGGGCCTGGTCGCGTTCGAAGGTGTCGGCCAGCAGGTCGGGGGTGGGTAGCAGAGAGAGGGTGAGGGCGAGGCGGAGTTTCATGGGGGTTCCGATCATGTGTGCTTCACACAAGCCAATGTGGGAGCGGGCTTGCTCGCGAAAGTGGTGTGTCAGTCGAATTCGATATTGACTGATACACCACTTTCGCGAGCAAGCCCGCTCCCACAGGATTTTGTATCGTTTGAACGTTACAGGCCCAACAACTGCAACCGCTGGCGCACCGCCGTTTCGATCCCCACCTCGTCCAATCCACATTCGGCCAGCATCTGCGCCGGCTTGGCGTGTTCGACATAGAGGTCCGGCAAGCCCAGGTGCAGCACCGACTTGAGGATGTTGTCCCGGGCCAGGAATTCGCTGACCGCCGCGCCGGCACCGCC
Source organism: Pseudomonas sp. NFACC05-1 (assembly GCF_900100135.1). NCBI lineage: Bacteria > Pseudomonadati > Pseudomonadota > Gammaproteobacteria > Pseudomonadales > Pseudomonadaceae > Pseudomonas > Pseudomonas sp. NFACC05-1. The sequence goes on from NZ_FMTR01000034.1 coordinate 20,773, forward strand.
CATGATGGCGTTTTCCTCGATGGTCACCAGCAGGTCATGGCTGCCGGCCATCTCGCGCACCAGGGCTTCGTCCAGGGGTTTGACGAAGCGCATGTCCACCACGGTAGCGTCCAAGGTGTCGGCGACTTTCAAGGCCTCGGCCAGTTGCACGCCGAATACCAGCAGGGCGGTTTGCTTGCCCTGGCGGCGAATCACGCCCTTGCCGATCTCGATTGGCTCAAGGTCGGGCGAGATCGTCGCGTTCGGGCCGGTGCCACGCGGGTAACGCACTGCCGCCGGGCCATTGAACAGGTGGCCGGTGGTGAGCATCTTGCGCAGCTCGTTTTCATCGCTCGGGGTCATCACCAGCATGCCGGGGATGCAGCGCAGGAACGACAGGTCGAAGCTGCCGGCGTGGGTCGGGCCGTCTTCGCCCACCAAACCGGCGCGGTCGATCGCGAACAGCACGTCGAGGTTCTGTACGGCGACGTCATGAATCAGTTGGTCGTAGGCCCGTTGCAGGAACGTCGAATAAATCGCCACCACCGGTTTGGCGCCCTCACAGGCCATGCCGGCGGCGAGGGTCACGGCGTGCTGCTCGGCAATCGCCACGTCGAAATAGCGTTGCGGGTAGCGTTCGCTGAAGGCCACCAGGTCCGAGCCTTCCTTCATCGCCGGGGTGATGCCCACCAGGCGCGGGTCGGCGGCGGCCATGTCGCACAGCCATTGGCCGAAGACACCGGAGTACTTTGGTCCGCCGGCCTTTTTCGGTGCGGCCGCCGGAGCGTCCAGGGGTTCGAGCTTGGTGATGGCGTGGTAGCCGATCGGGTCGACTTCCGCCGGGGCGAAGCCTTTGCCTTTCTTGGTGACCACGTGCAGGAACTGCGGGCCCTTGAGGTCGCGCATGTTGCGCAGGGTGGCGATCAGCGTGGGCAGGTCATGGCCGTCGATGGGGCCGATGTAGTTCCAGCCCAGTTCTTCGAACAGCGTGCCGGGGACCAGCATGCCCTTGGCGTATTCTTCGGTGCGGCGGGCGATTTCCCAGGCGCCGGGCAGGCGCGACAGCACTTTCTTGCTGCCTTCGCGCATGCTGGCGTAGGTGCGGCTGGAGAGGATCTTTGCCAGGTAGTTGGACAAACCGCCAACGTTGCGCGAGATCGACATGTCGTTGTCGTTGAGGATCACCAGCATGTTGGCGTCGACTTCCGGCGCGTGGTTCAGCGCCTCGAAGGCCATGCCCGCGGTCAGTGCGCCGTCGCCGATCACGGCAATGGCCTTGCGCTCGCTGTTTTGCAGGCGGGCGGCGATCGCCATGCCCAGGGCGGCGCTGATGGAGGTGCTGGAGTGACCGACGCCAAAGGTGTCGTATTCGCTCTCGGAGCGACGCGGGAAGGCGGCGATACCGTCCTTCTGACGCAGCGTGCCCATGCGCTCGCGACGACCGGTGAGGATCTTGTGCGGGTAGGCCTGGTGCCCGACGTCCCACACCAGCCGGTCGTCCGGGGTGTCGAACACGTAATGCAGCGCGATCGTCAGCTCGATGACGCCCAGGCCCGCGCCGAAGTGCCCACCGGTCTGGCCGACCGTGTAGAGCAGTTCCAGGCGCAACTCATCGGCCAGGGTTTCCAGCTCGGCTTCACCCAGGCGACGCAGGCCGTCCGGCGTGTTGGCGCGGTCCAGCAGGGGCGTGGTCGGGCGCTTGCGGGGAATCTCTTGAAACGTCGTGGGCATCAGGCGAATCGTTATAGGTATAGAAAGAGGCGGCAGTTTACCTTATGGATCGCAAGCTGCCCACGCGTTGGCCGGAACTTGGCCGATACGCACTTATGAATGGGTTGACCCTGTATCAGCTGCGTCGTTCGACGATATAGCGCGCCAAGTCGCGCAACGGCTCGGCCGCCGCGTCAAAGGGTCGCAGCGCGGCCAGGGCTTGGTCGCGCAGCTCCAGGGCGTAGGCCTTGGCGGCGTCGAGGCCGAGCAGGGCCGGATAGGTCGGTTTATCGCGGGCGATGTCGGCACCCTGGCGCTTGCCCAGGGTCTGGGTATCGCTTTCGACGTCGAGGATGTCGTCCTGCACCTGGAACGCCAGGCCGATGGCTCGGGCGTAGGTCTGCAAGGCTTGCAACTGGGCGGGCGTGGCCCGGCCGCTGGCCAGGGCGCCGAGCCGGACGCTGGCCTCGATCAAGGCGCCGGTCTTGTGCCGGTGCATGTATTCCAGGGCGCTCTGGTCCAGCTTCAGGCCCACCGAGCCCAAATCGATGGCTTGGCCGCCGACCATTCCCGCAGGGCCTGCCGCCAGCGCCAGGGCACTGACCATGTCCAGGCGAACCGGCGCCGGGCAATCGCTCAGGGCCGGGTCCAGCAGGGCGCTGAACGCCAGGCTCTGCAAGCCGTCGCCGGCCAGGATCGCGCAGGCTTCGTCGAATTGCTTGTGGGTAGTGGGCTGGCCGCGACGCAGGTCGTCGTCGTCCATGGCCGGCAAATCGTCATGCACCAGCGAATACGCGTGGATCAACTCCACCGCACAGGCGGCGCCGTTGGCTTGCTCGGCCTGGCCGCCCAAGGCTTCGCACGCGGCGTAGGCCAACAGCGGCCGTACACGCTTGCCGCCGTTCATCACGCTGTAGCGCATGGCTTCGTACAGGCGCGCCAGCTCCGGGCTCGGGGCGCTGAACAAGCTATCCAATGCAGCATTGACCCGGGCCTGGCTGCTGGCCTGATAGGCGCCGATCATTCAGGCTGTTCCGCGTCGAAAGGCTCTTCGGTCAGCTCGCCGTCGCGCTCGAGCAGCAATTGCACCTTCTGCTCGGCCTGGGCCAGCGCCGCCTGGCAGTCGCGAGTCAAGCCGATACCCTGCTCGAAGGCGGTCAGCGAGTCTTCCAGCGACAATTCGCCGTTCTCCAGCCGTTCCACCAGCGTTTGCAGGTCGGCCAGAGATTGTTCGAAATCCAGTGCAGCTTTTTTGCGGGCCATGGCGGCTATTCCGGTTGACTGTTAAACCGGCGCGACACTAGCAGACATGGGGTTTTGGGGCAAATCAGGGCAGGGGGATCGAAGCGGGACAACGGGCTTGCACCGACCTGCTTTTGTGGCGAGGGAGCTTGCTCCCGCTCGGCTGCGCAGCAGTCGCAATCCGGTTCAGCCCCCGCAGGTTGGGGCCGCTTCGCAGCCCAGCGGGAGCAAGCTCCCTCGCCACGGAATTTCAGCGGGCCTGATAACTGACCCGATACCGGGTACTGCGCCCACCGCCGGGCATTCGCTCCAGGCAGCCTTTCTCCAGCAGTTCGGCGAGATGGCGGGTTGCCGTCGCCTTGGAAACCTTCGCCACTGCTTGGTATTGGGCTGCGCCGATTCCGCCCTCGAAGCCTTTTTCACCGCCATCGAGCATTCGGTTGAGTACCTTGATCTGCTCAGGCGTAAGCGCGCTGTTGCGATGAACTTGCCAGAATCTCGCTTTGCAAAACACGCTGTCGATCCGCTTCATCGCCTGCTGGAGGTTGCGCAACAACGTCTGCAGAAACCAGGTCAGCCAGGCGGTGATATCCAGTGTGGCCTTCTGGCTGTTCTCCAGAAGCCGGTAATAACCGGCGCGGTCGTCGAGGATGCTCACGGACATGGCGTAGAAACGGATTGCCTGCGCCTCGCCCTGGGCCAGTGCCAGGTCGGTCAGGGTGCGGGTCAGGCGGCCATTGCCATCGTCGAATGGATGCAGGGTGACGAACCAGAAATGAGCGATGCCAGCACGCAACAATGGATCGAGGTCGGCCTGATGACGACTGGTCTCGAACCAGTCGATGAACGTTTGCAATTGCTGTTCAAGACCCTGGCGGGGAGGAGCCTCGAAGTGAACGGTGGGGCGGTCCAACCTGCCAGGGACTACCTGCATCGGTTCGTCACCGCGCAGCGTGCCTACTCGGATCTGTCGGTGGGCAAAGTCGCTGGTTTGATCAGGAAACAACCACTCATGCCATTCCAGCAAGCGTTCGACAGTCAGGGGCTGGTTGAAATGCCGGGTAGCGTCCAGCAAGAGGTTCGCCAAGCCTTCGCTGCGTTGGCTGACCGGCGTGTCGTCGCCTTGTTCCAGGCCGAGGCGGCGGGCCAGGGACGAGCGCACCGAGCCGACATTCAGTTGCTCTCCTTCGATAGCCGAGGAGGTCACGATGTTTTGCAGCAAGGTATCCAGTTCGCTCTGGGCACTGAGCGAAGCCGTGACCGCGCCCGTCATGCCGAGCAACTGGCCTTGGGTCTGCACGCATTCGCGAAGCAGCGGTGCCAATGCTTCAGCTTGCCAGCGGAAGCCGGGCCAGTCGGGCTGTTGCCAGATCCAATGGGGTGCCATGCGCCTGTCCAAAGATGAGTGAGCCGAATAATAGCGCTATTCGGCTCATTTCGTGAGCCGAATACGCCTGCTATTCGGCTCACGCACCTCTCAGTACGTGATTTCCCACACAGAATCGCGCGTTCCCCGATTGTTAATAATTCGCCGAATCGCTAACCTTCGCGCCATCTACAGCCCCGTTGCGACGGGGCCTTCAGACGAAGCCCGAATAATGACAAGCAGCGCTGAGGATCAGCGCCGGGTTGCGTCGTGCATGGCAGGAGGCATACGTGCGTTTTCTTTCTTTATTGATCGTGTTGCTCGGCGCGCCGTTGGCGTGGGCGCAGCCTTCTGCCGAGATGTCGGAGCCGGTGGGCGGTTGGCGCTACAGCGGCTTGCTCGATCGCACTGAAAACCCGCAGGTCGCCTATCCCACGCCGCCCATCGACCGGGGCGTGCAGCGCAACCGCACGATGATCGAGGGCCGGCTCAAGGCCATGGGCACGGCTCGCCAGCCCCATAGCCTGGCGGTCAACGGCAATCCACTGAATCTCTACACCGACGACGAGGGGCGTTTCGCCCGGCCGTATGCGTTCGGCGCCGGCTCCAACAGCGTCGAGGTGCGCAGCTCCGAAGGCCAGTCCCTCAAGCGCGTGCAATTCTATGAAGCCAACAACCTGCGCACTCCCGCGCAGATCCGCGTGGTGCTGGGCTGGGACGACCCCAAGGCCGAACTCGATCTGCATATCGTCACACCCGACGGCCAGCATGCGTTCTTCGGCCGGCCGGCGCTGACCAATGGCGGCGGCCTCGACCCGGATGGCGTCGATGGCCCGGGCCCTGAAATGTTCACCATGACCGCGCCGATGCACGGCACCTACCTGGTCTACGTGAACTACTGGGGCAACTACGGCAGCGGTGGCTACAACTTTGACGAGACCAGCAACGACAACGAGGTGATCACCTCGCAGATCAACCTGGTGCTCAATGAAAACACCGTCGATGAAAAACGCGAGACCTTTGTCGTGCCCCTGCGTGCCATTGGCGATCTGCTGCTGGTCAAGACTTTCAACTACTAACGCTCCACGGATGAACAGGCCCTTGTGAATATGAGCGACAACACTGCTTCCCCGACCACGCCGACACCTGTCGCTAAACCTGTGCGCCGTTGGCCGGCGATACTGATCGGGCTGTGCCTGGTAGCAGGTGTGGCCGCCGGGTTGGGCTGGTTCATGACCAAGCCCAAGGCGCCGCCCATGGCGTTGGCGTTGGAAAAGCTCGGCCTGAGCCGCCCCGACGGCTTGCTCGAGGCGCATTCCCTGAGCCAGTTGCCCAAGGACCTGTTGGCTGTGCCGTTCCTCAAGGCCACGCTCACCGAAGACTTCGTCTTCTATTACGAGGCCCACGCCGACCGCCTCGGGCTGATGGGCAGCCTGCGCCGGATCATCTACGAGCATGACCTCAAGTTGCAGGACAGCCTGATCGAGGAGCTTTTCGACCAGCCAGCCGATGTGGCGCTGTGGCGCGGTGCCGACGGTCGCCTCAAGGATTTTCTGTTGGTAATGGATCGCGGCGGGTTGGCCAAGGTGCTGGAGCCATTGGCCAAGGTCGCCCTGGATGATACGCAACTGAGCAAGCTCAGCGACCTGAAAGTCGGCGGTGATGACGTCGCGCTGTACCAGCTCAGCTACAACGCCAGCAAATCCCTGCTCTTCGCTTCCCATGGCGACAAGCTGGTGGTGTTGTCCAACCCGGCGAAACTCTATGACCCGGCCAACGGCCCGTCGGATGAGCGCGGCAGCGTGTCGACGACCGCCCTGGCCGCCTTGCTCAATGGCGACAAACTGTTTCCCGAAGCCTTCGGCCTGCCGCCCAAGGCGCCGGAGGTCAAGCAACGTATTTCGGTCAATGCCAATGTGCTGGCCATGGGTTACCAGCGTTTCATCCCGAACTTCGCCGGGCTGCGCTTCGACATGGACGACAAGGGCTGGCACAGCTTCCTGGCCATGGACGAGCTGGAAAACCAACCGGACTTCGACTTCAAGCCGATCTGGCAAGCCATGCCCATGGGCGCCAGCGCCTGCGTTGCCTTGCCGTTGGCCGCAGAACCGCAGAAGCCGCTGTTGGTGAAACTTGGCGCCGACGAAAAAGCCGCCCAGGCCATGGTCGACCATGTGGCCGGCGCGGCAGGTCTGTGCTGGTACGCCGATTCGCGGTTGTATACACCGCTGCTGGTGGCGAGCCTGAACGAAGACGACGGCAAGCTCGACGCGGATTTGGGCAAACTGTTTGGCTCGATGGTGGGCGCCTATGAGAACAATGCCGCCGAGCACGTGTTCCCGGTCGTCGAGAAACAGGAAGGCGCTATGCACCAATGGCAGCGCCAGGTGAGCTCCAACTTCGGCCCTTACCTGGCCAAGGACTCGCTGCAACCGGACGCCATCACCGGCAAGGCATTCCTGCGCGTCAGCCTGGCGCGTCATGGTTCGACCCTGCTGTTCTCCCTCGACGACAAGCTGGTGGACAAGGCCCTCGGCACCCTCGACAAGCGCTTCCCACCCATGGCCGACGTGGTGCCCAAGGATGTGCTGATGCCGATTTATTTCGGCCCCGATGCCATGGCGCAACTGATGCAGCGTGAAACCCTCGACAGCTTGCCCCAGGACATGGAACCGGTGTTCTACAACGCCGCGCAAACCTACCTCATCCCGAAACTGCGCACCCTGGGCGGCTATGGCAAGTACGCCCTGACGTTGCCTGCCGGCAGCGAGCCTGACGGGCACTGGCAGTGGCTGCCACTGGAATGGAAAGCGCTGTGACAGGACTGATCCGCAACCCCGGATGGGCGCTGCTGCTGGCACTGCTGTGGGGTGGGCCGGCGCTGGCCGTCGAGACGCCGCTTTCCGTCGCGGCGCGGCCTTCCGTTGAGACGCCGCCGCTGGATGTGCGGCAATCCCAGGTGTTTCGTGCCTGGTTCGTGCGCATCGCCGAGGAGCAGTTGACCAAAGGCCCGAGCCCGCGCTGGTACCAGCAAGACTGCGCCGGCCTGGTGCGGTTCGCCGCCAACGAGGCGCTGAAGGTCCACAACGATAAGTGGCTGCGCAGCAATGGCCTGTCCAACCGCTACCTGCCGCCTGAGCTCGAACTCAGTGACGCCCAGCGGCGCCTGGCCCAGCAATGGCAGCAGGGCGGCGGCAAGGTCGGGCCCTACGTCAACGCCATCAAGCTGATCCAGTTCAACAGTCGCCTGGTGGGCCGCGATGTCACCCAGGCCCGTCCCGGCGACCTGATGTTCTTCGATCAGGGCGACGACCAGCACCTGATGATCTGGATGGGCCGCTACATCGCCTATCACACCGGCACCACAACCCCTACCGACAACGGCATGCGCTCCGCAAGCCTGCAACAACTCATGAACTGGAAGGACACCCGATGGATACCCGACGCAGCCAATCCCAACTTCATCGGCGTCTATCGACTCAACTTTCTCTCCCAATGACCGGTGCCCGCATGCTGCGCTTGTGTTCAAAATTGCCCCTGCTGTTCGCCCTGTTGCTGGCACCTGTCGTGAATGCCGAAGACACGGTGGAGCCCAGCGGCTACACGCCGGTAGCCGGTGAAAGCTTCTTCCTGCTGGCCGACAGCAGCTTTGCCAGCGACGAACAGGCCATGGTTCGCCTCGAAGCGCCGGGCCGCGACTACCGTCGGTTCCGCATGGAGCCCTACGGCGGCGCCGATATCCGCGTCTACCGCATCGACAAGCCGCTGGATTTCCTCAAGCGCCAGAAGAACCTGCACCGCGTGGTCAGCGACGGCCAGTTCAAGGGCGAAGGCCTGTCGAACACCCTCGCGTACCTGTGGGACAACTGGTACCGCAAGTCTCGTCGAGTGATGCAACGGGCGTTTTCCTACGAGTCCCGCCAGCAAGTCACCGAAGAAGTGCCGGAACTGAAGATCGGTGATGCCCTGGTTGCGCCGACACCGTATGAAGCACCGCCACAATTCGCCTTGATCCCGGGCTTGCCGGTGGTCAGCCAGTTCCGTTATCCGCTCTGGGAAGCCAAGCCGATCCAGCCGCCTGCGGGCGTCAACCTGGCCGGTTCGTCCAGTGAGTTCGTCAGCGTCGCGCCGGGCAACGTCTACGTGCCGCTGGGCCAGTTGAAGCCGGGTCTGTACCTGGTGGAAGCGCTGATCGGAAAATACCGCGCGACCACCATGGTCTTCGTCTCCAACACCGTGGCCGTGAGCAAGATTGCCGGCGATGAGTTGCTGGTCTGGGCCGCACGCAAGCATGAAGGGCGTTCGGTGCCCAAGGTCAATGTGCTGTGGACCGACGGCCTGGGCGTGATGAGCAGCGGTGCCACCGATGAAAACGGCTTGCTGCGCCTCAAGCACGTCAGCCCGGAGCGTTCGTTCGTCATCGGTGAAGACGAGGAGGGCGGGGTATTCGTCTCGGAAAACTTCTACTACGACAGCGAAATCTACGACACCAAGCTCTATGCCTTCACCGACCGGCCGCTGTACCGGCCAGGGGATTGGGTATCGCTGAAAATCGTTGGTCGTGAGTTCAAGAACGCCCGTGATTCGGTGCAACCGAGCGCCGCCGACGTCAATGTCAGCGTGCTGGACGCCACCGGCACCGAGCTGCAAACCCTGGCCCTGAAGCTCGATTCCAAGGCCGGCACCCAAGGCCGTTTCCAACTGCCGGAAAACGCTGTGGCCGGCGGCTATGAACTGCGCTTGCGCTACAAGGACCAGCTCTACAGCAGCGCCTTTCGTGTAGCCGAATACATCAAGCCGCACTTCGAGATCGCCCTGAACCTGGCCAAGCAGGACTATCGCACCGGCGAGCCGGTCAAGGGCAACCTCGTGCTGCTGTACCCGGACGGCAAACCTGTGGTGAATGCCACGGTGAGCCTGAGTCTGCGCGCCCAGCAACTGTCGATGGTCGATAACGAGCTGCAATACCTGGGGCAATTCCCGGTCGAGCTGACCAGCAGCGAAGTGACCACCGATGCCAAGGGCAACGCGACCCTCGACCTGCCGGCCGCCGACAAACCGAGCCGCTACACACTCACCGTGTTCGCCAGCGATGGCGCCGCGTATCGGGTCAAGACCACCAAGGAAATTCTCATTGACCGTGGCGCGGCGAATTTCCGCCTGAGTGCTCCCCAGCGGTTCAGCGCCGCCGGCCAGAAGGTGTCGTTCAGCTATGCCAACGAAGGCGGCAACGAACAAGCCAAAGCCGTGACACCCGGCAGCTACGCCTGGGTGCGCCTGGAAGACCAGAGCACTGGCGAAGGCAAGCTGGCGGCCAAGGACAAGGGCTTCAGCCTGACCTTCGACCGCCCTGGCACCTACAACCTGACGCTCAAGGACGACCATGGCCGGGTCATTGGCGCCGCCGCCCATGCAGTGACTGGTGAAGGCATCAAGGCCGTGCCGGGTACGGTCGAGATCGTCTTCGACAAGCCTGAATACAAGACCGGTGACGAAGCGCTGGCGCTGATTACCTTCCCGGAACCGATCAGCGATGCGCTGCTGTCGCTTGAGCGGGACAAAGTCGAGGCCACGGCGCTGCTGTCCAAGGGCGGCGATTGGCTGAAGATGGAAAAACTCAGCGACACCCAATACCGCGCGCGCATTGCCGTGAAGGATAACTTTGCGCCCAACCTGACCTTCTCGGTGCTGTACACCAAGGGCGGCCAGTACAGCTTCCAGAACGCCGGCATCAAGGTGATCACGCCGCAGATCGACGTTGCCGTCGTCACCGACAAAGCCACCTACCGCCCGGGTGACACGGTGACCGTGGACCTGAGTACCCAGTTCTCCGGCAAGGCGATCCCCGCGCACCTGACGGTCAGCGTGGTGGACGAAATGGTCTACGCCTTGCAACCGGAAGTGGCGCCGACCATCGATCAGTTCTTCTATCACCCGCGTCGCAACAACGTGCGCACCAGTGCCAGCCTGTCGTTCATCAGCTACGACGTCGCACTGCCAGGCAGTCCTGGCGCGCCGGGCAAGGCCAACCGCAGCGAACGCGGGGTCAAGGTGCTGGAGCGGCCGCGGCGTGAAGACGTCGACACCGCTGCATGGCAACCGGAACTGGTCACCGACGCCAACGGCAAGGCCCGCTTCACCTTCAAGATGCCGGACTCCCTGACCCGCTGGCGCATCACGGCCAAGGCAATTGCCGACGACGGCCAAGTGGGCCAGAAGAAGCAGTTCATCGCCTCGGAAAAACCGCTGTACCTGAAATGGAGCGGCCCGACCCGTTTCCGCACGGGCGATAAGCCACAACTGGGCCTGTTCGCGTTCAGCCAGTCTGAAAAACCACTGAAGGCCGAGCTGCTGATCCGCTACGCTGGCGCCGAACAGCGCATGGTGGTGGACCTGAAAAACGGCATCAACTACGTGGCGCTGCCGGCCCTGGAGCTGAGCAGTGGCGACTTGAACGTGCAGTTGCAATTGAACGGCGAAACCCAGGACGCCCTGGCCATGCGCTTGAACGCCAGCGGCAATGGCTGGCAAGTCACCCAGAGCCAGCGCCTCGATGTGGCGAGCGGCGACACCCCGCTGACCTTGCCGGCCGACGCCAACGATATTCGCCTGCGCCTGGATGACAGCCCGCAAGCATTGTTCCGTTCGGCCCTGGACGACCTGCTGAGCTACCCGTACGGAGGCGTCGAGCAGACCGCCAGCCGCCTGTTGCCGTTGAGCATCGCCTATCCGACCCTGGCGTCGAACCCGCAGATCCGCGACCGCTTGCGGTTGATCATGCAAAACAGCCGCTTGCGCCTGGTGCAGATGGCCGGCCCCTCGGCGAGCTTTACCTGGTGGGGCCAGGACGGTGAGCCGGATGCATTCCTCACCGCCTATGCCTATTACGCCGACTGGCACGCCAGCAAGGCCCTGGACCTGAGCCTGCCGCCGGAACACTGGCAACGGGTGCTGGAGGTCTACGCCAAGCAGGCCGGTGATACGCCGCTGCTGCAGCGTGCGCTGATCCTGTCGTTCGCCAAGCAGATGCAATTGCCGGTGAACACCTTGCTCAGCGGCCTGATGGACGACCTGGCCAAGGCCAGTGAAGACAGCAGCGAGAGCGTGCTGGACAGCGGTGAAGACAGCCTGGTCATGTACGCGCCGGATTCGGCCCTTGGCTTGGCCAGCGCCCGTGTCCTGACCGCGTCCCTGGCGAAACAGGCGAAGGTGCCGTTGCCGGCGGCCTTCAGCCGTCAAGCCGATGCGGCGCAACAGCAACTGGAGCTCAGTTCGCAGCCGTTCGTCGAGGCCCTGGTGTTGTCGTTGCAGGGCTTCGATCAGGCTCGCGCCACTGCATTGCTGGAGCGTGTGTTGCCGCAGCAGTCCACCTTGGAGCGGGCCCTGGCCTTGACCTGGTTGCAGCGCAGCATCGAACAGGCAGCGCCGGCCGTGGCCCTGGCACCGGGCGAAGGCTGGGCAGCCAAGCAGGGTGCGACCGGTGAAACCTACTGGCAGTGGCAGGGCGCGCAGCTTCCAACGATGCTGACCCTGACCGGCGCCCAGGAGCGTCCATTGCAAGCGGCACTGAGCTTCCAGAGCCAGCAACCGCCGGTAGCACCGATGGCCGTGTCCATCACCCGGCGCCTGTCGCGCCTGGTGCCGGGCGATGAGGCTTTCACCTTCAAGCTCGAAGCCGTGGGCAACAAACCGTTGTCCAGCGACAGCCTCTACCTGGATGAAGTGATCATCAACAGCAAGGCTCCGACGCCACTGCGCTACGGCATGCTCGAAGTGCCGCTGCCACCGGGCGCCGATGTGGAACGCACCACCTGGGGTATCCAGTTGATGGGCAAGGCTGACAGCGAACCGACGTCCCTGGAAAAAGCCCGCTTCGAGCCCGGCCAGATGGCGTATGCGGTGCCGGTGGATGCCCTCAGTGGCGAGCTGCGCCTGCGGCACTTGGTGCGCTTCTCCCAGAAGGGCCAGTTCACCTTGCCGCCGGTGCGCTTCACCCAGGTCTACGCGCCGCAACATCAGGCGCGGGAACAGAAACCGGCGCTCGGTCAGGTCACGGTCAACTGATATGCGTTGGCCGCTGGTTGGGTGGCTGATGTGCTTGATCCCTGCGCTGGTAACAGCGCAGGACGAGCCGTTGCGCCTGGCCTTCGACGGTCAATTGCTGCGCGTGAGCCAGACCCAGGTGCTGGATCGCCAGCCGCTGCCCGATACCTTGCAGGCGCCGCTGGGCAGTCTGTGGAAGATCTTTGTCTACGCCTGGCTGGTGGACACTGACGCCCGTGAACCGGTGTATGAATGCCGGGGGGAGTCGAAGGAAGAGGTCTATTGCTGCAGTGCCGGGCAGAGCATCGGTCGCGATCAAGCCTTGGTGAAATCTTGCGGCTTGTATTTCGAACCGCAGCGGCTCGGGCTTTCGGCCTCGGACTGGCGCGCCTATTGGCAGGCTCGTCAGGCACCGGCCTGGTTATTGGACCTGTCCATGTTGCAACCCCAGACTCAGGTGCCTGTCGCCGGACTGCTCAAGACCCTGGCCACGCTGCCGGCCCAGGATCAGGCGCGGCGGGTGCTGCTGGACGTGGTGCTCAACGCGGCGGACGGGCGACTGGTCGGTGAGTTGGGCAGCCGTCTGCGGGTCAAGACCTGGAGTTGGCTGGGTGATCAGGGGCCCTCGTCCCGTCAGGGCGGTTTCGCCGGTTGGCTGGCGGACGGCACTCCGGTGTGGGCCGGTGGTCGCGGCACCAGCCAGCAGGTCTTGAAGGTCTACGGCGAAGGCTTGGCGGCGGCGCTGCCATCGCGCTGGCCGGCGGAAACCGGGCGTTGCGTGGAAGTCGGCCTGTTTGCCCGTTATCCGTTGCAACGGGTAATGGCGGGCGACCGTCCTGCCTTGCCGGGCCAACTGCGCGGCGATTACCGCGTCGAATTCAGCAACGGCAATCAATTGGACATCCACAGCGATGGCGAGCTGTTCCTGATGCCCGGCAAGCTGGTCGCGCGTCTGGACCGGGAGGAATACGTCGCCCGGGTCTTGCAGCGCGAAGCCAAGGCCGAGCCTGCCGACGCCGCCAAGGCACTGGCGGTGGCGATACGCACCTATTTGCTGCAGAACGCCCAACGCAACGGTGATTGCCTGAGCATCGACGACAGCAGCCATCGCCAGCGTGTCGCGCCACGCCCGGCGGCGCCCGAAACCCGCGCCATTGCCGCCTGGACCAGCGACCTGGTCCTGGCCGGCACCGATGTCACCTACCACTCTGACCAGCCTGGCCCGGACAAACTGTCCTGGGCACAAGCGGTGGAGCAAGCCAACGCCGGCCAACGCTACGACGCCATCCTGCTGCACGCCTACCCGCGCGCCAGCCTCAGCCGCTGGGACAACCCGGTGGCATCCTGCGAAGCGCTGCCCGCCGCCCAGGACTGGCTGCTGAAGCAACGGCGGGGCTGGCGTGAGCGGCTGGAAAGTGAAGTGGGCTACAACGAGATCAGCGCTTTTTCCGTCTGCCGCGTCGCTTTCGGCCGGCCTTATGTCGACCGCGAGCGCCAGCGCATCTACGTGCGCGGCGTGCTGTCGCTGCAAGACCGCCTCGACCTGACCCATGAATATCTGCACCTGGCCTTTGAAGCTCATCCCAATGGCCAGGACGAAAACTATATCGAAGGGCTCGCCCGTCACCTCTTGCTGGAATAGACCATGACACTCCGTTATCCACAGGTCTTGTTGTTGCTTTGCGCCTTGACCGCGTTGCCTCCGGCCATCGGCGCCGAGAACATCAAGCTCGACACGCCGGTCGGGGGTTGGCGCAACGGTGCGCCGGGCGGCGAGGATGAAAACTTCAGCCAGACCGTCAACTACCCGGCCTCGTCGGTCAATACGCCCCAGGGCCAAGCCAATACCGCTCGCATCACTGGCCAGATCCAAGGCGCGCCCAAGGGCAATGCGCCGGGCCAACTCATCGTCAACGGCGTGAGCCTGCCGTTGAAGCTCGATGAGCAAGGCCGCTTCGACCGGCCATTTTCATTCCCCAACGGCAGCAACAGTGTGGAAGTACGCAGCCCCGACGGCCAACAGCGTCACCGCACGCAATTTCTCAACACCAGCGGCGGCGCCACGCCGGCCAAGCTGCGGGTGTTGCTGACCTGGGACAGTGACGGCACCGACCTGGACCTGCACCTGGTCACCCCCGATGGTGCGCACATCTGGTACGGCGACCGTGCCGTCGCCAACGGCGCCGCCCTCGACGTCGACGTCACCACCGGCTACGGCCCGGAAATCTTCGCCATGCCGGCGCCGATCAAAGGCCAGTACCTGGTGTATGTGAACTACTACGGCGGCGGTTATCGCTATCAGGACGACGGCGAGGAAGGTGAGGGCGGTGGAGAACAAGCGCAACAAGCCCTTACCACCGCACAAGTCACAGTGATCACCGAAGAAGGCACGCCGAACGAGAAGATGGAAACCTTCGTGGTGCCGATGCGGGCGGTGGGCGAGCTGACGTTGGTCAAGAGTTTCAGTTACCCATAAGGCCATCCCCGGTCCCCTGTGGCGAGGGAGCTTGCTCCCGCTGGGCTGCGCAGCAGCCCCATCTGAAGCTGACTGCACTTTTACCTGACATACCGCGGCGCCTGCTTGGGGGGGGCTTCGCGCCCCAGCGGGAGCAAGCTCCCTCGCCACAAGAGCGGTCGGTGCTTGTGATCAATAAAATCTCACGCGTGAGCTATTGTGGGCTTGCGAAAGTACCTGTAGTGTTTCTCACGCGTGAGTTTTTCACAGTGGGGTCAGTACCATGTCAACCAGCTCTCCATCGGATCCGCCAGACGGGTCTGTAACCGATTCAGCGAGCCGCACGGGAGAGCGCGCCAAACCCTCCGCGAAAAAGCCGTCGAGCTTCTACATGAAGCAGATGCGCGCGGGCCTGAGTGCCGCCGGGTATGTGAAACACGAGACTTGGGTGCTTCCTGAAAACCGAAGCCTGCTCAAGCAAATGGAGAAACAGCTACGCCAACCGATTCTGGCTGGCTCATTCATGTCGGAGAATTACATGAGCGCAGGTAATAACTGGAACATCGACCGCCTCTACAGCGCCCTTCAGGCCCTGGAAGAAGTGGTCGCGAACGACATCACTCTCTCCCTCGTCCAAGGCTCCGAGTCCAGCATCAAGCTGGAAATGAATGATTTTGGTGGCCTGCCGATCTACATCGCGGTGGTGGGTGACCAGATCATCGTCGATACCGTCCTGGTGGACGTCGAGTCGATCAACGATGTCGCGGCATTCAATGACGCCGTGCTGCGCAGCCGGGAAATGTTCCCGCTGTCGTCCATCGGCATCGAGACCATGCCCAACGGGCAAGTCGTCTACAACATCTTCGGTGCGTTGAGCGCCGACTCCAGCCTGACCAACGTCGTCACCGAGGTCAAAACCCTCGTCGACAACGTTCAGCGCGCCAGCGAAGCCTTCGAACGCTTCTTCATTTAATTCACCGAACAGGAACTATCCAATGACTCAGTCCATCTGGAGCAAATTGTTCACCGCACTGCGTGGCGGTGCCAGCGAAGTCGGTGAATCGATCGTCGACCAACAGGCCCTGCGCATCCTCGACCAGGAAATCCGCGATGCCGACAGCGCGCTGGCCAACGCCAAGCGTGAGCTGGTCACCATCATGGCCAAGCACAAGCTGGCGACTGATCGCGTCGGCGAATACAACGCCAAGATCAAGGACCTGGAAGCCAAGGCCCTGGCCGCGATCCAGGCCAACCGCGAAGACCTGGCGCTGGAAGTGGCCGAAGCCATTTCGACCCTGACCAACGAACTGGACGCCGAGCAGAAGCACGCGACCGAATTCGGTGGTTATGCGGACAACATGCGCAAGGACATCACCAAGGCCGAAAGCCGGATCAAGAGCCTGCGCCAGCAAGTGGACATGGCCAAGGCCCGCGAAAGCGTGCAGAAGGCCCAGGTCAGTGCTTCGATCGCCAGCGGCGGCGCCAATGGCAAGCTGGAAACTGCCGTCGGTACGCTCAACCGCTTGCAGGCCAAGCAACAGCAACGTGCCGCTGAGCTGCAAGCCCAGGACGAACTGGCCGAGGCTTCGACTGGCTCCGACCTGGAGCGCAAGCTGCGCGACGCCGGCATCACGCCGAACGAAGGCAGCGCCAATGCGATCCTGGAACGCCTGAAGAAAAAATCGGCTGAGTAATCGCTGAGCGCCCCGAACCCGTGGCGAGGGAGCTTGCTCCCGCTGAGGCGCGAAGCGGCTCCAAAAAAAGGGGCCTGCTGCGCAGTCCAGCGGGAGCAAGCTCCCTCGCCACAATAATGACCGGCGCTCCTGGATTTAATTGTGACGCAGGTACTTTTATCCAACCCCCGCAACAGGTTTAATGCTGTCCGGCCATTACGCTCGAGCCCTCAGACGCCAGAGCGATGATCCCGCCAGGAACGAAGCCCCACGGAGTCAGGGACGAATGTCGATTTTTCTTTTGTTGCGCACGTACGCGTCGTCCTTCTTCCATCGGTTCGGCTGGGCGGGCCTGGCCATTGCGTTGGGCGTGCACCTGTCCACGGCCTGGATCGGCCTGGTGCTGCTGGGCGAGCAACACCTCATCGCCGCCGCCACGTTTATCTACTTCTATCTCACCACCACGCTCACCGTCGGCTATGGCGATCTGTTGCCACAGACATCCGCCGGGCGAATTTTTGTGGCGACCTGGATCATGCTCGGGGGTATTGCCCTGTTGACGACGGTCATCGGCAAAACCACCAGCAGCGTCATTGATGTATGGAGAAAAGGCATGAAGGGCAAAGGCGATTTCACCGGCAAGGTCGGCCACACGGTTCTCATCGGTTGGGAGGGCGCCTCCAGTGAGCGGGTCATTGAATTGCTGCTGCAGGACGAAACCTCCAATGACAACCTGATCGTCATCTGCGATTGCGATCTCGAAGAAAACCCCATGCCCGGCAAGACATCGTTCATCAAAGGCGACAGCCTGTCCTCCGTCGCGCTGTTGCAGCGTGCCGGCGTGCCGGGTGCCGAACGCGTGCTGGTGCGCACCCACTCCGACGACTTGACCCTGGCCACCGTGCTGGCGGTCAATCAATTGAGCCCTGCCGGGCATGTGGTCGCGCACTTCAATGACAGCGAAATCGCCGCTCTTGCCAGCGCCTATGCGCCGAGCCTGGAATGCACCTCCAGCATGGCCATCGAAATGTTGGTGCGTGCCTCCCAGGACCCGGGCTCGTCCGTGGTCATCAATGAATTGCTCTGCGTCGGCCAAGGCGCCACTCAGTACCTGATGAAACTACCCGAGGCGTTTGAAGCGACGTTCGGCGAGCTTTATGCCCGATTGAAAGAGCAGCACAACGCTACGCTGATTGGTTACCGCGCCAAGGGCGCCCGACACCCATCGATCAACCCGCCCGGCGCCACCCGCGTCGTGGGCGGGGAACTCTTCTACATCGCCTCCACGCGTCTCAAGGAAATTTCCCATGGGGTGGTTTAAACAGTTGATGGGGCTTGAGGCCCCGAACGTGAACACGAAAGCCAGCAATAACTCGCCTGTCACCGGGCCGCTGGGCCTGGCCTCCGGCAAGCAGGTCATGTTCGACTCCACGCTCAAGTTGCTGCTCGACGGCAACAGCACGGTGGTCATTCCGAGCTCCCAACAGATCTGGAGCCTGGGCATCGTCGACCTCGGGCAGTCGAACTGGCTGTCGCGCTGCTACATGAACGACGAAGACTACTGGCTGCAAGTGCACACCAGTGGCGATATCGCCGGGCAGGTCGAGTCGGTGATCCTGTTCAACTACCTCAGCTACGTCACGATCAGCAGTGAAGCGGAGTTACGTCGCCTGGCCGGCCCTGAAAGCCTGATCGGCCTGCCGACCTACACCCATGACGGCGTCGAGTACACCCGCGAATGGGGCACCGAGGCTGGCCAGACAGAACTGGTGACGTTGAGCGAGCGCGTGAGCAATCCGGATGAGTCCTACAGCGTCGAACACCGTTCGATGCTGTACGCCCGCGACACCGGCCTGACGGATCGTCGCGAGTTCCTGCTGTTCTCCGTTGAAGAGGACGCCGAAGGCACCGTCAGCTTGAGCACTTCGCTGGGTATTTCGCTGTACACCACTGACCTGAACACTCTTTGAATAAGGAACAAGTCCATGCTTGAAGCGCTCTCCATTTCCCTGAACAAAGCCGCCGTGCTTGGCTTTGTCATGTACATCCTCGGCGCCGCCGTGCTGTTCGCGCTGTTCCAGTTCATCTACACCCGCGTCACGCCGCACAAAGAGTTCGAGCTGATCCGTTCGGGCAACGTGGCTGCGGCCATCGCCCTGGGCGGTGCTGTCATCGGTTTCGCGATTCCGGCCAGCAACGTGATTGCCTATTCGATCAGCATGCTGGATTTCGTTGTCTGGGCAGTGATCGCCGCTGTCGTCCAGTTGTTGGCGTTCCTGGTGACCAGCCTGGTGCTCAAGGGCGCTTCCGCGCGGATCAGGAACGGTGAGATTGCAGCGGGTATCTATATCGCTGCCGTGGCCATCAGCGTCGGCATGTTGAACGCCGCGTGCATGACGCCTTCCACAAACTGATTGCGCCACGGAGAACCCGATGAAACGAAGCAAGTACGTCCAGCTTTCGCTGGCCGCGTCGGTCGCCATGGCGATATCCGGCTGCGGGCCGACGGAAAAAACCTACGAGTTGAAAAAGAAGTACAACTTCCAGTCCGTGCAGCAATGTGTCGATGAAAAGCTGCCGGTAGACATTTGTGCTGACGCCTACATGACTGCCATGACGGAGCATCGCCGGATTGCGCCGGTGTACGACAACCAGGCCGATTGCGATGCCGACTTCGTTCCCGATTGGTGCCAGCAGGACTCCGCCGGCAAGTTCATCCCCAAGCTGGGTGGCTTCGAACTGAGTGCCGAGGGCGAGGTTACGCAATCGGAAGTGGACGCCGCCAAGGCCCAATTGCCGGCCTCGGAAGCGATGAATACCGGTGGAGGTTTCAGCAACCTGCTGACCGGGCTGCTGATCGGCAACATGCTGAGCAGCAACCGCAACAGCTACTTCTCCGAGCCGGTCTACCGCTACCGCGATGATCGTGGCAGCTTCGGCTCCTCCACGCTCAGCCAGCGGGTGTCGACAGGCTCGACATTCACCAAGTCCAACCAGGCGCGATACGGCAGCTACACCGACTCCATCAAGTCCACCAGCAAGCCGATGTCCGTTGCCTCATCCACCTCCCGTGGCGGCTTCGGCAGCAAGTCCAGTGCCCGCAGCGGTTGGGGCGGTTCGAGCAGCTCCGGCGGTTGAGGAACCAGCGCCATGAAGAAGATCCATTGCGCAGAACGTCATGACTGGAAACAGACCGCCGAGCAGCTCGGCTTTCTGTTCCACACCATCGACGACGAACCCTATTGGGACGAAAGCGCGTACTACCAGTTCACCCTCAAGCAGATCGAGGACGACCTGGAAGACCCGACCACCGAGATCCATGATATGTGCATGGACCTCGTGGCCCGCGTGGTCCAGAGCGAAGAATTGCTGGAACGCCTGAGCATTCCCGCGCCGTTCTTCGACCTGGTGCGCACTTCATGGCTCGAAGGCCACCCACACTTGTATGGGCGCATGGATTTCTCCTACAACGGCACCGGCCCCGCCAAGCTGTTGGAGCTCAACTACGACACGCCGACCAGCCTCTATGAGGCGGCGGCGTTTCAGTGGGGCTGGCTGGAGCAATGCATCGAGCGCGGCTTGCTGCCGGCCCATGCCGACCAGTTCAACAGCATCGACACCAAGCTGCACCAGGCTTTTGCCCAGTTGCAGATCAAAGAGCCGTTTTATTTCGCCTCGATGAAAGGCTCGGTGGAAGACAAGGGCACCACGGACTACTTGCGCCTGATCGCGGAAAAAGTCGGCATTGAATCGCGGCACATCGATATCGAAGACATCGGCCTCAACAGTGACGGGCGTTTCGTTGACCTGGAAGAGCGCTGGATTGCCCACCTGTTCAAGCTGCATGCCTGGGAGTTCATCTTCCACGAGCCGTTTGGTGAAGCGATCGCCCAGTGTGATACGCAGTTTTTCGAGCCGGCCTGGAAGTCGATCATCTCCAACAAAGGCATCCTGCCGCTGCTGTGGGAGTTCAACAAAGGCCACCCGAACCTGCTCGCGGCCCACCTGGATACCGACACGAGCAAAGCGGTGCCCAAGGGCTGGGTGCGCAAGCCGTTCTTTTCCCGGGAAGGCGCCAACATCGAGCTGCAAACCGCTGATGGCCTGATCGTAAAAGAAGACGGCCCCTACACGGACGCCCCGTTCATCCTCCAGGAGTTCGCGCCACTGCCACGCTTTGGCGACAGCTACACCCTGATCGGCTCCTGGGTCATCGGCGACCAGGCCGCCGGCATTGGCGTGCGGGAAGACAACAGCCTGATCACCAAGGATTCCAGCCGGTTCTTGCCGCACCTGATCCTTGACTGAGCGATGCCCCCGCTTTTGTGGCGAGGGGTCTATCTGTGGCGAGGGGATTTATCCCCGCTGGGCTGCGAAGCAGCCCCACGAGACCTCAACTCAATCTGTCTGCAATACCGAGGTATGGTTTTTTAGGGCTGCTTCGCAGCCCAGCGGGGATAAATCCCCTCGCCACAAGAGCGGTTGGCAGTGGGCCAGTGAAGAAGCAAGCGACGCCCCCCTCTGGGAGCGAGTGTTCGCCGCAGGCTTTTTCAGGTCCACCAGTACCGCACCAAATGAAAGAAGATCGGCGCGGCGAAGCACACCGAGTCCAACCGGTCGAGCATGCCGCCGTGGCCTTCGATCATGTGGCCCCAGTCCTTCACGCCGCGGTCGCGCTTGATCGCTGACATGACGATGCCGCCGGCAAAGCCCAACAGGTTGATCAGCAAGGCGATGAGGAACGACTGCCACGGATTGAACGGCGTGATCCACCACAGCGCGCCACCGATCAGCGAGGCTAGGAAAATGCCGCCGACAAACCCCTCCACGGTTTTCGAGGGCGACAGGTTCGGTGCGATCTTGTGTTTGCCGAACAGCTTGCCGCACACGTACTGCAACACGTCCGAGAGCTGCACCACGATCACCAGGTAGGCGATCAGCAACAGGTTGCGCCCTTCGAAACCGGCGATGTCCAGCGTCAGCAGGGCCGGGACGAAGGAGATGCAGAACACCGCGATCATCAAGCCCCACTGGACCTTGGAAGCGCGCTCCAAAAAGTGCGTGCTGTCGCCGCCCAGGGACGCCAGGATCGGCAGCAGCAGGAACACATACACCGGGATAAAGATCGAAAACAGCCCGTACCAGTCGTAGTAGATCAACAGGTACTGCAGCGGCAGCGCCAGGTAGAACGCGGCCACCAACGCTGGATAATCGCTGCGGCGGGTCGGTGTCAGGGTCAGGAATTCCCGCAGGGCGTAGAACGACACCGCGTAGAACAACAGGATCACTGCGGCGTTGCCGAGCCAGAACGCGATGCCGATCACCAGCACCATGATCCACCAGGCGTTGATCCGCGCGTTGAGGTTGTCGATGACGGAGTTCGGCGCGCCGCGGGTTTTCAGCTTGAGAATGAAACCGATCAACGAAGCCAGCACCAGAATGGCGCCGATCCCGCCAAACAACATCAGGGTATATCGATCCATGTCAGACGTGCTCCGGGGCCAGTGCCAGCAGCGCGGCGCGGCTGCGTTCAAGAAATTGCTCTTTGCTTTCATCTTCTTCGATGCACAGCGGCGCGCCGAAACTGGTGGTGCATAACAGCGGCAGCGGTAGTACCCGGCCCTTGGGCATGACGCGGTTGAGGTTGGCGATCCACACCGGGATCACCTCGACCTCGGGGTGTTTTTTCATCAAGTGATAGATCCCGCTCTTGAAGGGCAACAGGCCTTCCTCCGGATTGCGTGTGCCTTCCGGAAAGATGATCAGTGAGTCGCCGTTTTCCAGCGCATCAAGCATCGGCTGCAATGGGCTGTAGGAAGGATCCTTGCGTTCGCGGTCCACCAGCACACCGTTGAACACCCGGTTGATGATGTAGCGACGCACCGGGCTGGTTTGCCAATAATCGGCCCCCGCCACCGGGCGGGTGAGCTTGCGCAGCGCCGGCGGCAGCGAGGCCCAGAGCAACACGAAGTCACCGTGGCTGCTGTGGTTGGCGAAGTAGATCCGCTGCACCGGCGTCGGCGCGCAGCCGAGCCACAGGCTGCGAGCGCCCGTGACCATGCGGGCGGCGGAGGTGATGAGGTTGGCGACCACGGGTTCGAACATGAAGATTCCTTGTCCTGAGAAGCTCGGGTAGTGACGCAATCGTTAACAGCTGACCATTAACTGTGGCGAGGGAGCTTGCTCCCGCTGGGCTGCGCAGCAGCCCCCAAGAGGCTGAACACAATTCATCTGATACACCACAGTGCCTGGTTTTGGGGCTGCTTTGCAGCCCAGCGGGAGCAAGCTCCCTCGCCACCAAAACTATCTAGATACTTGAAGCTAACCAGGGGCTGGCCAGGATGAAGCCCAGCACCAGGACGACTTGTACGGCCAATAATCGTGACTGCCGACGCAGCAGCAACAACGCGCCGTGCCGGCGTTCAGTCCAGAGACGCCCTGCACGTGCGGCCGGTTGCAGGCCCAGGGAGGTGAGGGCTTGATCCAAGGTATAGGTGCGCTCGGCCAGGGACTGGGTGCTGTCAGCCATGCGCTGGAACAGATCGGCATCGAATGCCACGCGCAGCGCCCAGTATTTTTCCAGCATGCCGAGCACCAGTAGCGCCGCACTCAACAGCAGCAACCACGGATCGATGACGCCCACCAACCATTGCCCCAACCCCAGCAGCGCCCCAAGCAGCGTCAACCCGGTGGAAAACTGGTCCAGCGAATGCCCCCGGCGCAACAGGCTCGCCACGGTGTGGAGCTCCATATCAGTGATCATGGACATTCCCCTGTGCTGTGGATAACTGCTCCAGCGCGCGACGGTGTGCCGCGTGCAAGACGATACGCGGTCGAGCGCGCTGGATTTGCACGATCGCCGCATCAACGCTCGCTGCCCGCCCGCTGTGCAACAACCAGGCAACCACTGCCGTGGCGCTGCGCGAATAACCCAGGGCGCAGCAGACCAGCACCGGCCCGTGCTGGCGCAGGCTTTCGATGGCCTCTGCCGCTTTCAGGCATTGCTCGGCGGTCGGCGCTGTCAGGTCGAGCACTGGCAATGAGCGATAGGCGACGCCGCTGCTGTCCAAGGACAGTTCTGCGCAAAGGTCGAGCACCCCGCTAAACGCACTGTCTTTCAGCTCCATCGGCGTGGGGATTCGTCCCAGCCAGACGTTATCCGCTATCAGGTCCGGTTGCGGATGCTTGCGCGTCCAGCCGCGCGAATTGATCCACGCCGCCGCCAGGTAAGGCGCCAGCAACCAACGCGCTGCCGGGCTCAAACGACCATCGGCACGCTTCTGGAAACCGTCGGCACCGAACACCAGGTAATTCAGCGCTACGATGAGCACCGCGACCGCCGGCCAGATCAGCCAGAGCCACGCGCCGCCGAAGGCAAACGCCGGGATAAACAGCGCCGCCGCGCCCAGGCCATAACGCAAGGCCAAGCCTCGGCGGGCAGGATCCGTCGTCAGTCGCGCACTCAGCAGCGGACTCGGACGGTCCAGCGGCCACAGCCAGACACACAGCCAACCGGCCAACGCGCCCGTGGGCAGGTCAATGAAGTGATGTTGATAAGTGGTCAGCACCGACACGCCGATCAACGCGAACCAACCGTGCATCACCCAGCGCCAGAAGCCCTGCAGATGCCGCTGATAGCAGACCCACAGCACCACCAGCAACGCGATGTGCAGCGACGGCGCCTGATTGAACGGCTTGTCGAAACCCGCCAGCACTTCGAACAACCAACCAAACACCCCGTCCATTTCCGGGCGGGGGAAAGTGAAGCGCAACGGCCAGAGCAAAAAGCAACTGACCGCAATCACCTGCGCCGTCAGCAGGCGCAAGGCGTGGCGCTTGAGTTCTTCGCGGCTGGTGGGCAATAGCAAGGACAGGCCGTACAACAGATCGATCGACCAGTAAGGCACGATGGTCCAGGCCATGAACGGCATGTGGCTTTCCCAGGCGAACACCAACGTGCCGACATCGTCACGCTGGGAGGTGACCCAGGTGGCGAAGCCGTAAGTGGTGAAGAACAGCGGCGCCAACAACAGCAACCACAGCACTGCCGGTTTCAGCAGTGCGGGCTCGCGGGCCGGCGCGATGACGGCGCTCATTACTGCACTCGCTGGGCCAGCGAAACGCTGAAAATGCCCCATTCATCGACCCGCAGGGTGATCTTGCGAAAGCCCGCCGCCTCAACCAATTGATCCATTTCCGCCTGGGTACGTCGGCGCATCACCCAGGCTTGCCCGGCGCGGTGGCTGGTGAGGGCGCGGGCGATCAGTTCCAGTTGCGGGTGCCATGGCTGGCCGGTGTAGACCAGGAAACCGCCAGGCTCCACGGCTTCGGCCAGGCCCGCGAGGGAACCGCCGACCAGTTGGTTGTCGGCAAACAGCTCGTACAGGCCCGACACCACGGCGAGGGTTGGTTTCGGCTCCAGCGCCGCCAGATCCTGGCGGTCGAAGGCATCGCCCTTGACGAATCGGGCGATGTCACCCAAGCCTTTTTCCACGATCAGCGCGCTGCCGTCGCGCACGTTGATATCGCTGTAGTCGCGCAGCAGGATCGACTCGGGCAACGGGCTGACGCCTTGCAGCGCTTCGAGAATGTAACGGCCATGACCGGCGGCGATGTCGACGATGCGTACCTCGCGGTCTTGCGCACGTAACTCGCCCATCGCCAGGCGCAGCAGCTCCTCGACGTGCAGCTTGCGCTGGCGAATGCCGCGCCAGCCGATGGAGTTCAGGTAATTCTGGTCAATCATCTTGCCCAGCGCCGAGGTGCCGGTGGGGCGGTTGCGGTAGACGTAATCCAGAGTACTGCCAGAGTCGAACCCAGTGTCGAAACCCAGCTTCACCCCGGCGGACAACTTGCTGCCAAAGCGCATGCTGGCGCGGGTCATGCGCCAGTAGAGGTCGCGCAGCGAGTTGTGCGGCAGCGGTGTGGCCAGGGTTTCGGCTTCGGCGCAGGTCGCGCCCAGGCGATCGGCGTCGAGCAGGGAAGGGCGGTCCAGCGCTCGGGCAAAGTTTTGCAGGATGAAGCGGCGCGCACTGGCAATGGCCGGGGCACGGTTCTTCTCGCCGAGGGTGTCGTGGAAGAACCCCGGCAGGATGTGTTTCTCCTTGTGCAAACTGCCCAGGCGCTCGAAGAACTGCTCCTGGGGTTTGCGGTGTACCACGAAGTCCGAGCCGGAGATCAACAGCTGCGTCGGCACCTGGATCGCCTGGGCATCGGCGACCACGCGGTCGGCGGCTTCGTACAGGCCCAGCAGCACGTTCACCGAAATCGCCTTGGTGATCAATGGATCGCTGTCGTAGGACGCCACCCGCTCCGGGTCATGGCTGAGGAACTTCGCCTTGACGTAACTGTTGACGAAAAAGTTGCCGCGAAACTTGCGCATCAACGCCAGGCCCGGACGAGCGAAGGGCACGTAGAGCTTGACCTTGAATGCCGGCGAGGCCAGCACCAGCGAGCGAATGCGCGGCGCGTAGTCGTGGACCCAGGTGGACGCGATCACCGCGCCGACGCTTTGCGCCACTACCGCGATGTTCGCCTCGTCGATCTGGTGCGTGGCGCCGATGTGATCGCAGAAGGTCTGCACATCCCGCGCACTGGTGGCAAAACTCGGGCTGTCGCCCCGTTCGCCCGGCGACTGGCCATGGCCACGGGCGTCCCAGGCAAAGAAGTCGAACCTGGGCAGGTCCAGTTCATCCACCAGGTGCGCAATGCGCCCGGAGTGTTCATGACCACGATGAAACAACAACACAGCCTGGCGGGGTTCACCCGCCGCCGCGTCGACAGCCGGCCAGTGCCGGTAGAACAACTCCACGCCATCGTGGGTAGTGAACGTCAGTTCCTGGGCTTCGCGCATTGCAAGTTCCTTTATGCTGAGGGAGCGTTTTCCTTCACTTGGCCCAGGCCATGACGGACCCGGTTGACCAAGGTATACACCAGCAGGGCGGCAACCACCGCCATCACACCATCGACCCAGAGTGCCCCGAGCCAACCCAGGGCAATGCCGGTCGCCAACACGCCCAACACAAAGGCGCGATCACTCTTGCCCATCGGCCCGTCATATCGCCGCGAAGCTCCCACCATGGCCCCCAAGACGCCTGCGTATTCGCTGAACAACGCCAACAGCGTGACCAACAACACGAGCAACAGACTGGTATCGGCAAACAGGGCAAAAGGCAGGATCAGGGCAGCGTCGGCGATGATATCGCATAGCTCATTGAGGTAGGCGCCCAGATGCGATTGCTGGCCAAACTCCCGCGCCAACATGCCATCCACGGCATTCAACGCCATGCGCAGGAACATCCAGATCGGCACAAGCACGAAGATCCACGGATGGTTGGCAAACCAGGCGATGACCGCACCGACCAATACCGAAACGATGCCGGCGAGCACGGTGACCTGGTTGGCGGTGACACCGTTGTTGTAGAGACGTTGAACCATGGGGCGCAGCAGGTTTTGAAAGGCGGGCTTGAGTTGGTAGATGGAGGGCATCGGGGTGAGATCTCGGCCGGTTGCGGGGCTGGGCTTATACAGGTGCGAGATTACGATAGGTTGAGGGGTTGCTGGCGGGTATTTCTCGAGAATGCGCGCGGGTAGGCATCTAAAACGCAATTTACGGGTGCAAACCCCGGTGTGGGCGGGCTCAACCAATAAAGACCGGCCTACGCCAACCCCGTGGCGAGGGAGCTTGCTCCCACTGGGCTGCGCAGCAGCCCCCAAAGAAGACAACTCAATTTGCGTGGCTCACCGAGTCATGGGATCCAGGGCTGCTGCGCAGCCCAACGGGAGCAAGCTCCCTCGCCACAGGAGCGGTGGTGTGTCAGTTAAGGATCAAACGACGAAAATCCTGTGGGAGCTTGCTCGCGATAGCGGTGGGCCAGAACAGGTCAGCAGCCTGCTAGTCTCCTATCCTCCCTCCAGGACCGCATACATAAGGAGTGTTTCAAATGCCGCGAGTGGATTGGCTCGATAGCCACATGGGGAAATGCGACCAGATGGCCGAATGGCTTTATCGGGAATTCAATCATGAGTATGCCGAGCAATCCCTCGGCAGTTGGCAGCAGGAGTTCGCGGCGGGGCAGGGTGATGGGCGTTGGAAGTGCCTGGTCGCCATGGAACACGACCAGTTGCTCGGCGGCGCTTCACTGGCCAGCAACGACCTGCCTGACCGGCCAGAGTTGGGCCCGTGGCTGGCGTGTGTGTTCATCACCCCCGAGGCTCGACGCAGAGGGCTTGCAGCGCAGTTGATCGAAGGCATCTGCAGTCATGCGCGAGAGGCTGGAATCATCACCTTGTTCCTGCACACCCACAGCCAGCGTGATTACTACGCCAGGCTCGGCTGGGAGGTGTTGGAGCGTTTCGAGGCTTGGGGCAAAGAGCAATGGCTTATGTCACGACAGCTATAGCCGCCGCCGGGAGTTGCACGCCTAACGTTTAAATTTAGCGAATCGCCCTACGTCCACCGCTTCTTTCACTGACTTAATTCCTCAGCCATCGTCGGCAAAGTCTCGCGTTCGTCCCTGTCCCGCGAGACTCCCGCATGTTTGCCCCTGACAAACTCCTGGCTTTGAACAACACCATCGGCTCTTTGGTGGTGGCGGTCATGGACCCCGATCAGCCGGATGTCGAAGCGGTACTGGCGGACTTCCGAGCCTGCCTCAACGACTACGACGCCTGGGCTGAAAGCTTTTGGGCCGGCTGGGCGCTGGATCTTGAACAAGTGTTCAAGGTCGGCAACGAGGTGTCCCTGGCGGCGCCGAAGAATCTTGATCAACCCATCAGTGCCACGGTGGCCGCATGTCCGGCGAGTGGTCCGCTGACGTTGGTGCACATGTTCCAGGCGGCGCGCTTTGTGCCGATTGGCGACACCCCGGTGATGCTGGAACCCGTCACCGGAGGCGAGCCCGGGAAGGAAACGTTTGGCGAGCCGGTGCATCACGTCATCGGCCCCAGCGGCATCCTGGAAATCCCCGAGTGCTGGCGTGGCGGGCGTTACCGCATCACCTTTTTCCCCCACGTGATGGCCGATCACGTCAAGGCGCTGTATGCGTCCTATCAAGGGGTGATGGACGAACTTGAGGGGTGGCTGAAGGCCGAGTGGGACGAGTTTCAACCCCTGTGGGCGGCGTTTTCCGACGCCGGGTTTCGCGAACGTTATGACCTGGTGCAGCAGGCCGATTGGCGCGGTTTTGAAAACGCCCTGCACCAGCTATGGGACGATGTTAAACAGGTCTTCGAGCTGCTGGCCGATCTGCAAGCCAACAGCGAAAAACTTCTGGAGTACCTGACCCAGGTCGAGCTTGAACAGTTACTGAGCGTGTCTGCCGAGGCCATTGCCAAAGGGCTGATGGTGCTGAGCGACGAGCCGCTGCTCTTCGTCCACATGGCGGCGTTCGTCAGCTGGCTGCGGATGTTGCCGCCCCAATACATGGCTGAAGTCACGGGCGAGATGCGCGCCTCGGTGCTGATCAATTTCCTGTTGATACGGTTGACCGGCGCCCTGGGCATGGGCGTGCGGATGAGCGGCAAAGTGCTCCGTCAGCTCCGCTCGGAGCGGGCTCGCGAGTGGTTGAGCGCATCAGGGCTGAGGCTGGCCCAACGCCCTGCCGATCGGCTCAACCGGCATGCCGATGTGCTGAAACCGTTGGTGGTCAGCGCCCAGCGTGCGCCATTGAAGCCGACGCCTGTCGGACCTCTGCACATCACCCCCGAGCACTTCCCACCCTTGGCGGTCAGCAATCCGGCCGCTGTGGCGCGGGAAAAATCCCACGGTTCAACCCGGCTAAGCAAACACGAACCCCACGACGACGCCCCCGCCCAATCGAAAAACCCCAACGGCGACAGTGCCGATACCGCCGCCCAGACCCAGACCAGCGGCTGCCCGGTGTCGATGGTCACCGGCGAAGAACTGTTGACCCTCGACGATGGCACCCTCGATGGCCGCTTGCCGTTCGTCTTCACCCGTTTGTACCGCACCAGCGCCGCTGACCTGGACGTCGGCCTCGGGCGCGGTTGGAGCCATGCCCTGGCCCATCGCTTGGAGCTTGAGGGCGAGCAAGTCACCTGGGTCGACCAGGAAAACCGCCGCACGACGTTTCCCCTGCCCAACGCCCAGCGTCCGGCCATCCACAACAGCCTGGCCCGCGCGGCGATCTACCTGGGGGCCGAGCCGGACGAACTGATCGTCGCCCAGCCCGGGGAAAACGCCCCATTCCTGCACTTTCGCGACGGTCACCTGACCGCCCTCAGCGACCGCTACGACAACCGCCTGACGCTGCAGCGCAACATCCATGGCGACATCAGCCGCCTGGACAACGGCGCCGGGCGCGCCCTGCGCCTGCGTTACGAGCAGCGCCACCTGATCGCCGTCGACTACCAGAGCTTCCATCCCGCCATCACCCTCGACGAAGCCTGGCGGACCGAACAGACGCTGATGTC
>NZ_FMTR01000032.1:0-53923 GCF_900100135.1 Pseudomonas sp. NFACC05-1
ATGTTTGGTATCGGCCCAATCAATTCCGATATAAGCAGTGAATTTCTGAGACAAGAGCGTTTGCATTGCACACCTCCACAGACGCTAAAGTACATGCAGGAACATGCATGCTTGCGTCCAGCGAAGGCGATATAGAGAGCCGTGCCCGGCTTTCCCTGAGTGTTCGTTAGAGGGCGCAAGCGCACCTGCTGGGCTCGAAGGTGAAGCAGTAATCATCGAGATGCGTTGCAGCCCTATTCGTAGCTCGCAGGTGCATGTTCCTTCCTCGCAACAACCGGACTCCAGCGAGTATCAGTATGGGGGAGCAAGGAACGGACTACCTATATCGCAGCCCAGCGGGGATAAATCCCCTCGCCACACTGTGGGCGCTCTGTTGCATGTCGGGATGCTCTTCCTGATACAAATTCCCAAACGCTAATTTTTCCGGTCTGCATTCGTTTTATAGGGACGACTTGCCTTTGTGCCTTGTGCCCACTGATTCCGGATACCCCAGAAATGAATGCTGAAGACGCCTTGAAACTTGCTCGCCGGTTTATCGGGTTGCCCCTGGACAAGCGCCGGATGTTCCTCGCGGCGCTGGCCAAGGAGGGCGTGGAGTTCAGCGGTTTCCCCATCCCCCAGGGCGTCGAGGCCGAGGATCGCCAGGCGTTGTCCTATGCCCAGCAGCGCATGTGGTTCCTTTGGCAGCTGGAGCCGGACAGCGGCGCCTACAACCTGCCCGGGGCGGTGCGGCTTAGCGGAGTGTTGAGCCTGCCGGCCCTGGAGCAGGCCTTCGCCAGCCTGGTGGCGCGGCATGAAACCCTGCGCACAGTGTTCCAGCGCCAGGCCGACGACCGCCTCCTGCAAGTGCCGGCCAGCGCGCCCCTGGTGATCGACCACGCGGACTTCAGTGCCATGCCGGCCGACGAGCGTGAGCAGGCGGTTCGCCTGGCCGCCGAGGCCCAGTCGATGCGGCCCTTCGACTTGTCCAACGGCCCGTTGCTGCGGGTTGAATTGCTCAAGCTCGATGAGCAGGAACACGTGCTGCTGCTGACCCTGCACCACATCGTCTCCGATGGCTGGTCCATGAACGTGTTGATCGATGAGTTCATCCGTTTCTACGACGCCCATGAGGCAGGCGTTGCTCCGCAGTTGGCCGACTTGCCGATCCAGTACAGCGACTACGCCCTGTGGCAACGGCGTTGGCTGGAGGCCGGTGAGCTGCAGCGGCAACTCGACTACTGGCAGGCGCAACTGGGCGACGAGCATCCGGTGTTGGAACTGCCTCTCGACTACCCACGCCCGGTGCTGCCGAGCTATCGCGGTCGCCGCCTGGAGCATGTGGTGGAGGCCGCGCTGGTCGAGCAACTGCGCGGCGTTGCCCGGCAGCACGGGGTGACCTTGTTCATGCTGTTGCTGGGTACCTTCAGTGTCCTGCTGCACCGTTACACCGGACAAGACGACCTGCGGGTCGGGGTCCCGGTCGCCAACCGCAACCGCCAGGAAATCGAAGGGCTGATCGGTTTCTTCGTCAACACCCAGGTGTTGCGGGTGCAAGTGGATGGCCAGGCCCGCCTTGGCGACCTGTTGCGTGACGTCAAGGAAACCGCCCTCGGCGCCCAGGCCCACCAGGACCTGCCCTTCGAACGACTGGTCGAGGCGCTGAAGCTTGAGCGCAGCCTGAGCTACAACCCATTGTTCCAGGTGATGTACAACCACCAGCCGGAAGTGGCCGACGTCACCACGCTGAAAGTCGGCAGCGGTCTGGAGCTGGGTGTCATCGAGTGGGAATCGCGCAGCACCCAGTTCGACTTGAGCCTGGACACCTACGAAAAGGGCGGCCAATTGCATGCCGCGTTCACCTACGCCAGTGATTTGTTCAACCCCGAAACCATCGAGCGCATGGCGCGGCACTGGACGCTGCTGTTGCGCAACATCGTCGCCGACCCACAGCAGCGGGTCGGCGAACTCGCGTTGCTGGCGCCGGCTGAATATCGCCAGTTGGTGACAGAGTGGGGACGCCACGACACGACCTGGCCGAGCGAGCGCCCGGTACACGAGCTGTTCGAGGCGCAAGCTGAACGCAGCCCGGACGTCATCGCCTTGATCTGCGACGGACAACGATTGACCTATGGCCAGCTCAACGCCCGATCCAATCGCCTGGCGCGCACGTTGGTGGCGGCGGGTGTCGGTCCTGATGTGCTGGTGGGCATTGCCGTCGACCGCAGCCTGGAACTGGTGGTCGCCATTCTTGCCGTGCTCAAGGCTGGTGGTGCGTACGTGCCGCTGGACCCTCAGTACCCGGTTGATCGCCTGCGGTTCATGATTCAAGACAGCGCCAGTCGCCTGCTCCTGACCCAAAGCCATTGGCTTGAACGCCTGCCTGTGCCCGAGGGCGTGCGTTGCTTGTGCCTGGATCAGAGCCCGTCTTGGGAAGACACTGAGCCCGGCAATTTGCAACGCCAGGTGTGGGCCGACAGCCTGGCCTACGTCATGTTCACCTCCGGCTCGACCGGGCGCCCGAAAGGCGTCGGCATCAGCCACGGCGCGCTGAGCAAGCATGCGTTCGCCTCGCAGCACTATTACGGCTTGAGCAGTGCCGACTGCGTGCTGCAATTCGCCACGTTCAACTTCGATGCCTTTGGCGAGCAACTGTTCGGGCCGCTGACCTGCGGCGCCTCGGTGCTGCTGCGTGGCAACGAGGTGTGGGACAGCGAAACCCTGTACCGCCACATCGTCGAGCAGGGCATTACGGTCATGGACCTGACCACCGCCTACTGGAACATGATCGCCAAGGAGTTCGCCGCTGCCGGCCCGCGTGACTACGCGGCGCTGCGCCAGGTGCACAGCGGTGGCGAGGCGATGCCGCCCGAAGGCGTGCAGGCCTGGCGTCGGGCCGGGCTCGAGCGGGTCAAGCTGCTCAACACCTACGGCCCGACCGAAGCCACGGTCACCGCCACCACCCTTGATTGCAGCGATTACGTCTTCAATCGCCGGCCGCTGCCGTTGACCTTGCCCATTGGTCAACCGCTGCTAGGCAGGCATACCTATCTGCTCGATGGGCACCTCGAACCCACACCGGTGGGCGTGGTCGGCGAGTTGCTGATTGGCGGCGAGCTGCTGGCGCGTGGTTACTTCCAGCGTCCGGGTTTGACCGCCGAACGGTTCATTCCCGATCCGTTTTCCACCACCGGCGCGCGCCTGTATCGCACCGGCGACCTGACACGTTTCAACACCTTGGGCCAGATCGAATACGTCGGGCGCGTTGATCATCAAGTAAAGATCCGCGGTTTGCGCATCGAGCTGGGCGAAGTCGAAGCACGCCTGCTGGAACTGGACGCGGTAAACGCAGCCGTCGTGCTGGCGGTGCAGGGTGGCAGCAGCCTGCAACTGGTGGGCTACGTGGTGCCCCAGGATGCCTCGCTGGTGTCGGCCTCGGCCGAGGTGCAGGGCGCGGCGCGGGACACCCTGAAGGCGCAGCTCAAGGATCACCTGCCGGATTACATGGTGCCCACGCAATGGCTGTTCCTGGCGCAATTGCCGCTGAGCCCCAGCGGTAAGCTCGACCGCAAGGCCTTGCCTTCAGCCGATGCCAGCCAGCTGCAGCAAGCCTTCATCGCGCCCCGCAGTGAGCTGGAACGAGGCATCGCGGCCATTTGGCAGGACGTGCTCAAGCTTGAACAGGTCGGCCTGACCGACAACTTTTTCGAGCTGGGCGGCGACTCGATCATCTCGATCCAGGTGGTCAGCCGTTCGCGACAGGCCGGGATCCATTTCACCCCCCGTGACCTGTTCCAGCATCAAACCGTACAAGGCCTGGCGAGTGTCGCGCAGCAGGGCGGCAGTGGCCTGCAGATCGATCAAGGGCCGGTCAGCGGCGAGCTGCCGTTGCTGCCCATCCAGCAGGTGTTTTTCGAGGACACCATTGCCCAGCGTCACCACTGGAACCAGGCTGTCCTGTTGCGCAGCCACCTGCCGTTGCAGGCGCCAGCGCTGATGCAGGCCCTCAACGCCTTGGTGGCGCATCACGATGCCTTGCGTTCGCGCTTCACCGAAACCCCGACGGGCTGGCGCGCCGACGTGGCGCCGGTGGCGATCGACCCCGAGTTGCTGTGGACCGCGGATAACCTGAGCGCCGCTGAGCTGCAAGACCTCTGTGCGAAGGCCCAGCGCAGCCTGGATTTGCAAAGGGGCCCGCTGCTGCGTGCAGTACTGGCGAACATGGCCGATGGCAGCCAGCGTCTGTTACTGGCCGTGCACCACCTGGCCGTGGACGGCGTGTCGTGGCGCATCCTGCTGGAAGACCTGCAACGGGCTTATCAACAGGCCAGCGCCGGAGCCGCCCTCCAGTTGCCGGCCAAGACCAGCGCCTACAAGGCCTGGGGCGAACATCTGCAGGCCTACGCGAGCACTGAAACGCTGCGCGCCGAATTGACCTTCTGGCAGCAACAACTGCAAGGCGCCATGATGGATCTGCCCTGGGACAATCCCCAAGGCAGCCGGCAAAGCCGATACGCAAAAGTGCTGCACAGCCGACTCGACAAAACCCTCACCCAGCAACTGCTGCAACAGGCCCCCGCGGCGTATCGCACCCAGGTCAACGACCTGCTGCTGACCGCCCTGGCGCGAGTGATCTGCCGCTGGACCGGGCATGCCGACACGCTGATTCAACTGGAAGGCCATGGCCGCGAAGAGCTGTTCAGTGACGTCGATCTGACCCGTACGGTCGGCTGGTTCACCAGCCTGTTCCCGGTGCGGCTGACTCCTGCCGATAGCGTGGGCGCCGCGATCAAGCAGATCAAGGAGCAGTTGCGGGCGATCCCGAACAAGGGCATAAGTTTTGGTGTGCTGCGCTACCTGGGCGACGACGCGGCACAAGCCTGTCTCAAGGCCTTGCCATTGCCGTGCATCACCTTCAATTACCTCGGCCAGTTCGACGGCAGTTTCGATGCCAGCGAGGGCGCGCTGTTCAGCCCGGCGGGCGAAAGCGCCGGGCTCGAGCAGAGCCTCGATGCGCCGCTGGACAACGGGCTGGGCGTCGAGGGTCAGGTCTACGACGGCGAGCTCGATTTGCGTTGGACGTTCAGCACTGAGCAATTCAACGAGGCGACCATCGCCCGTCTGGCCGATGACTATGCCCGCGAACTGGAAGCGCTGATCGACCATTGTTGCCAGGCCCAATCCATGGGCATCACACCGTCGGACTTCCCGCTGGCGCGCATCACCCAGGCGCAGTTGGACGCGATCCCAGTGCCGGCTGCCGCTATCGAGGACATCTACCCGCTGTCGCCGATGCAGCAAGGCATGCTGTTCCACACCTTGTATGAGCAGGGCACCGGCACCTACATCAACCAGTTATGCGTGGATGTCGATGGCCTCGACCCCGAGCGTTTCCGCGCCGCGTGGCAGGCGACCCTGGACGCCCACGAGATCTTGCGCAGCGGCTTCATCTGGCAGGGTGAGTTGCAGGAGCAGTTGCAGATCATCCATCGCCGCCTGGCGCTGCCTTACACCCTGCTCGATTGGCGCGGGCGCCATGATGTCGCCCAGGCCCTCAAGGATTTCACCGCCGCCGACCTGGCCAAGGGGTTCGACCTGACTCAGGCCGGACTGCTGCGGGTCACGCTGATTCAGCTGAGCGATGAGCGTCATCACCTGATTTTCACCAACCATCACATCCTGATGGACGGCTGGAGCAGCGCGCAGATGCTTGGCGAAGTGCTGCAACGCTACGCCGGTCAACAGCCGCCGCGTCCGGTCAGCCGCTACGCCGATTACATCCAATGGTTGCAGCGCCAGGACACAGCCCTCAGCGAAACGTTCTGGCTGGGGCAACTGGCCGATCTCCAGGAGCCGACGCTGCTCGCAAACGCCGCCGCGGCGAGTGCTGAAGTGCGCAGCGAAAGCGCTCACGCGCTCAGGCATTACACGCTGGATGCGCCGCGCACGGGCCGTCTCAACGCATTCGCCCGCCAGCAGAAAGTCACCGTCAACACCTTGGTGCAAGCGGCGTGGCTGCTGCTGTTGCAGCGTTACACGGGTAGCGACTGCGTGGCGTTCGGCACCACCGTGGCCGGGCGACCGGCAGAACTGGTTGGCATCGAACAACAGGTCGGCCTGTTCATCAACACCTTGCCAGTGATCGCAGGCTCGCGTCCGGACCAGACGGTCGCTGCCTGGTTGGCCGCCGTGCAAGCCCGGAACCTGAGCTTGCGCGAGTTCGAGCACACGCCGCTGGCAAACATCCAGCGCTGGGCCGGGCAGGGCGGGGGAGCGCTGTTCGACAGCCTGCTGGTGTTCGAAAACTTCCCGATCTCCGCGGCGTTGCAACGTGGCACCGCCCAAGGCGTGGTGTTCGGCGAAGTCGCCAACCAGGATCAGACGCACTACCCGCTGACCCTGGGCGTGACCTTGGGCGAGACGCTGGCGCTGCACATGAGTTTTGACCAGGCGCATTTCAGCGTCGCGACCATCGAGCGCTTGAGTGCGCAATTGCTGCACCTGCTGGAACGGTTTGCCGAGTCCGCCGAGCGTCGCCTCGGTGAGATCGCCCTGGCCAGCGATGAGGAACATAAAGCGCAACAGGCTGCCAACCACCCGCAACCGTACCCGACCGACATTGCCGTGCATCAACGCATCGCCCATCTGGCGGCGCTGAAACCGCACAGCACCGCGGTGATCTTCGATGGACAACGTTTCAGCTACGGCGACATCGACCGTCGGGCCAACCAATTGGCTCATGCACTGGTCGCCCGTGGCGTGGGCCCGGAAACCCGCGTCGGCGTGGCCCTGCCGCGCAGCGAAGGGGTGATCGTCGCGCTGCTGGCGGTGCTCAAGGCCGGCGCTGCCTACGTGCCGCTGGACACCAGCTACCCCCGTGAACGCCTGGCGTACCTGATCGAGGATTCGGGGCTGGCGCTGTTGCTCACCGATTCTCGCGTGTCGGCGCAGTTGCCCCTGGAACGTGCCGCACAGGTGCTGGAACTCGATCGCCTGGACCTGAGCCTGCAACCCATTCATGCACCTGCGATCGAGGTCGATCCACAGAACCTTGCCTACGTGATCTACACCTCCGGTTCCACCGGCAATCCCAAGGGTGTGAGCGTGGCCCATGGACCGCTGGCGATGCACTGCCAGGCCATCGGCGAGCGCTATGAAATGCGCGACAACGATTGCGAATTCCATTTCATGTCCTTCGCCTTCGACGGTGCCCATGAGCGCTGGCTCACCAGCCTGACCCATGGTGCCTCGCTGCTGATTCGTGACGACAGTCTGTGGACCCCGGAGCAGACCTATAACGCGATGCGCGAGCACGGCGTGACGGTGGTGGCGTTCCCGCCGGTGTACCTGCAACAACTGGCCGAACACGCCGAGCGCGAAGGCAACCCGCCCAGGGTGCGCATCTATTGCTTCGGCGGCGATGCGGTGCCCAACGCCAGTTTCGAACGGGTCAAGCGCGCCCTCGATCCGGACTTCATCATCAACGGCTACGGCCCGACCGAAACCGTGGTCACGCCGCTGATCTGGAAGGCCGGTCGTGACGTGACGTGCGGCGCCGCGTATGCGCCCATCGGCAGCCGCATCGGCGACCGCAGCGCCTACGTGCTGGATGCTGACTTGAACCTGCTGCCCCAAGGCATGGCCGGCGAGTTGTACCTGGGCGGCAGCGGCCTGGCCCGGGGTTACCTGAACCGCCCGGGGCTGACGGCCGAGCGCTTTGTCGCTGATCCGTTCAGCGCGGAAGGCGGCTTGCTGTACCGCACCGGCGACCTGGTGCGCCAACGCGCCGACGGCACCTTCGATTACCTGGACCGTATCGACAACCAAGTGAAGATCCGCGGTTTCCGCATCGAACTGGGCGAAGTCGAGGCCAGCCTGCAAGCCCTGGATGGCGTGCGCGAAACGGTCGTCGTGGCTCAAGAAGGCCCGGCTGGTAGCGGCAAGCGCCTGGTTGCCTATGCGGTGGCCGATGAACCCGTGCGCAAGGATTTCGCCGAGCACCTGCGCGAACAGCTCAAGGCGACCCTGCCGGCGCACATGGTCCCGGCCTATCTGCTGCTGCTTGAACGCTTGCCGCTGACCCCCAACGGCAAGCTCGACCGCAAGAACCTGCCCAAGCCCGACGTCAGCCAATTGCAGCAAACCTACGTGGCGCCGCGCAGCCCGCTGGAGCAGCAACTGGCGACCATCTGGCAGGACGTGCTCAAGCTTGGGCAAGTCGGCCTGCAGGACAATTTCTTCGAACTGGGCGGCGATTCCATCGTCTCGATCCAGGTGGTCAGTCGCGCCCGCCAGGTCGGTATCCAATTCACGCCGAAGGATCTGTTCCAGCACCAGACCATCGAGGCCCTGGCCGCCGTGGTCCAGGCGGGCGCGCCGCTGCAACCGATCGACCAGCAACCCGTGACCGGCGAAACCGCACTGCTGCCGATCCATCAATGGTTCTTCGCCCAGCCGATTCCCGACCGCCATCACTGGAACCAATCGGTGATGCTCAAGCCGACGCAGGCGCTGGATGCACAGGCGCTGGAGCAGGCCTTGGGCGCGCTGATCGAGCACCACGACAGCTTGCGCCTGGACTTTATCGAGCAGGGCGAAGGCTGGACCGCGCGTTACCGTGACGTCGAGGCGCAGGCCGCTGGCACGCTGCTGTGGCAGGCCGACGTCGCCGATCTCGCTGAGCTGGAAGTGCTGGGCAATCGGGCCCAGCGCAGCCTGCAACTGGACGGCGGCCCGCTGCTGCGCGCGCTGCTGGCGAACCTCGCCGATGGCACGCAGCGGCTGTTGCTGATCGTGCATCACCTGGTGGTGGACGGGGTGTCCTGGCGGATTCTGTTCGAAGACCTGCAAAGCGCTTATCGGCAGATGCTCGCGGGCACGGCGGTGCAACTGCCGGCCAAGACCAGTGCGGTCAAAGCCTGGGCCGCCGCGTTGCAGGACTACGCGGCCAGCGCACCCTTGCAGGCCGAACTGGGCTTTTGGCAGCAACAGTTGCAAGGCGCTTCGGCGGGGTTGCCGTGGGATAATCCCCAGGGCGGGCAGCAACACAGCCAAGCCGTGACGATTCGCACGGCACTCGATAAAACCCTCACCCGGCAACTGTTGCAGCAGGCCCCGGCGGCCTACCGCACCCAGGTCAACGACCTGCTGCTGACCGCGCTGGCGCGGGTGATGGTGCGCTGGACCGGCGACGACAGCGTGTGGGTGCAACTCGAAGGCCACGGCCGCGAAGAGTTGTTCGCCCACGTCGACCTGACTCGTACCGTCGGCTGGTTCACCAGCCTGTTCCCCGCGAAGCTGACCCCGGCTGCCGATCTCGGCGCCTCGCTGAAGCAGATCAAGGAGCAACTGCGCGCCATTCCCAACAAGGGCATTGGCTTCGGCGCCTTGGCGCACCTGGGCGATGACTCTGCGCGCCAAACCCTGCAAGCCTTGCCGAAACCGCAACTGACCTTCAACTACCTCGGCCAGTTTGACGGCAGCTTCGATGGGGCCGACGAGGCCTTGTTCGTGCCGACCACCGAGCGCGGCGGCGAAGAAGTGAACCTGCAAGGCCCGCTGGGCAGCCCGCTGGCCCTCGACGGCCAAGTGTTCGGCGGCGAGCTGGACTTGAGCTGGACCTTCAGCGGCGACAGGTTCGACGCCGCGACCATCCAGCGCCTGGCCGATGACTATGTACAGGAACTCACCGCGCTCATCGCCCATTGCTGCGACGACAACAGCCGTGGCGTGACGCCGTCGGATTTCCCCTTGGCGCGGCTGACCCAGGCGCAACTCGACACCCTGGTCCAACACCCCCAGGCCATCGACGACATCTACCCGCTGTCACCGATGCAGCAGGGCATGCTGTTTCATACCGTGCTCGAGCAGGACAGTGGCGACTACATCAACCAGATGCGCCTCGACGTCGAGGGCATCGACCCGCAGCGTTTCCGCACCGCCTGGCAAGCCGTGGTCGATGCCCATGACATCCTGCGCAGCGGCTTCTTCTGGCAGGGCGACCTGGCGCAGCCGGTGCAGATCGTGCAGCGACAGGTCGAGGTGCCGTTCCGTGTGCTCGACTGGAACGGGCGCACTGATATTGATGACGCCCTGCAAACCCTCGCCGACGCAGAACGTGCCCAAGGCGTGGACCTGACCCGGGCGCCGCTGATGCGCCTGGTGCTGGTGCGCACCGCCTCCGACCGTCATCACCTGATCTACACCAACCATCACATCCTGATGGACGGCTGGAGCAGCGCGCAGTTGCTCGGCGAAGTCTTGCAGCATTACCGGGGGGAGAGCGTGGTCCGTCCGGCCGGGCGTTATCGCGATTACATTGCCTGGCTGCAACGCCAGGACGAGGCCGCCAGCGAAGCGTTCTGGACGCCTGCGCTGCGACGCCTGGAGACCCCGACGCGCCTGGCCGACGTCATGGCGAAGCCGGCCCAGGCCCAGGCCGGTCATGGCGATCATGTCCAGGTGCTGGACGAAGCGCTGACCCGACGCCTGGAAGCCTTTGCCCGTGCCTCGAAAGTCACCGTCAACACCTTGGTGCAGGCGGCATGGCTGCTGCTGTTGCAGCGTTACACCGGTCGAGACACGGTGGCCTTCGGTGCGACGGTCGCCGGCCGCCCGGCGGATGTGCCCGGCATCGAGCAGCAGATCGGCCTGTTCATCAACACCTTGCCGGTGATCGCCAGCCCGCGGGCCGAGCAATCCCTGGACAGTTGGCTGCAGGCCGTGCAAGGGCAGAACCTGGCGCTGCGGGAGTTCGAGCACACCGCGTTGCTGGACATCCAGCGCTGGGCCGGGCAGGGCGGTGAAACGCTGTTCGACAGCCTGCTGGTGTTCGAGAACTACCCGATTGCCCAAGCCTTGGAGCAAGGCGCGCCAGACGGCCTGCGCTTCGGCCCGGTGGCCACCCAGGAGCAGACCAACTACCCGCTGACGCTGTTGGTGGGCCTCGATCGGCAGTTGTCAGTGCACATGAGCTACCAGCGGGCCAGTTTTGAGCCCGCCAGCGTGGCACGGCTGGCGGCGCACCTGGCTCAACTGTTGGGGCAGATGACCGCCCATGGCGAGCGCTGCCTGGGTGAACTGTCGATGCTTGAGTTCGATGAGCATCAGCGTCTGACCCATGACTGGAACCCGGTGGACGCCCCGTTCGAGCAAACGCTGTGCATTCACCAGATGATCGCTCGTCAGGTCGAAGCCACGCCAGGTGCCCTGGCGGTGACCTTCGCCAACACCCGTCTGAGCTACCGCGAATTGGACGGCCAGGCCAATCGCCTGGCCCATAGACTCATCGAACTGGGTGTGGGCCCGGAAGTGCGAGTGGGCGTGGCAATGCCGCGTTCCGAGCAGTTGCTGATTGCCTTGCTGGCGGTGCTCAAGGCCGGTGGCGCCTACGTCCCGCTGGACCCGGACTATCCGGCCGAACGTGTGGCCTACATGCTCGACGACAGCGGCGCGCGGGTGCTGCTGACCGAGCAAGCGGTGGCGGCGACGCTGACCGTTGCGACCGAGACCGCTGTGTTGATGCTGGATCAACTCGACCTGACGCACTACCCGCTGAGCGCACCCCACACCCAGGTCACGCCAGACAACCTCGCCTACGTGATCTACACCTCCGGCTCCACCGGCAAGCCCAAGGGCGTGGCGATTGCCCATCGCAACGTGCTGGCGCTGATCGACTGGTCGAAATCGGTCTACAGCCGCGACGATATCCAAGGCGTGCTCGCATCGACTTCCGTGTGTTTCGACTTGTCGGTGTGGGAGCTGTTCGTGACCCTGGCCAATGGCGGCTCGCTGATCATCGCTCGTAACGCGTTGGAGTTGCCGCACCTGCCGGCCCGGGATCAGGTGCGCCTGGTCAACACCGTGCCATCGGCCATTGCCGCGTTGCAGCGCAGCGGTGAAATCCCGGCCAGCGTGCGCATCATCAACCTGGCCGGTGAGCCGTTGAAGCAGAGCCTGGTGGAAGCGCTGTACCAGTGTGGCAGCGAGCATGTCTACGACCTCTACGGCCCATCGGAAGACACCACCTATTCCACCTGGACCCGCCGCACCGTCGGCGGCACCGCGAACATCGGCCGGCCCCTCAAGCACACCGCCAGTTACCTGCTGGACGCTAACCTGCAAGCGGTGCCCCAAGGCGTCTCGGCCGAGCTGTACCTGAGCGGCGCGGGCATCACCCGTGGCTACCTCGGCCGTGCCGCGATGACCGCCGAGAAGTACGTGCCCAACCCGTTTTCCAGCAACGGCGAGCGCTTGTATCGCACTGGCGACCTGAGCCGTTATCGCGTCGATGGCGTGCTCGAATATCAGGGCCGGATCGACCATCAGGTGAAGATCCGCGGCTTCCGTATCGAGTTGGGGGAAATCGAAGCGCGGCTGCTGCAACAACCCGAGGTGCTTGAGGTGGCCGTCCTGGCCCAGGACGCGGCGGGAGGCCAGCAACTGGTGGCCTACGTGGTCGCCCCAGCGCTGGACCTGGACGTCACCGAAGCGCTGCGTGCCCTGCGCGATCAGCTCAAGGCCGGTCTCAGGGAACACTTGCCCGACTACATGATTCCGGCGCACCTGCTGTTCCTCGATCAACTGCCGCTGACGCCCAACGGCAAGCTCGACCGCAAGGCCTTGCCGGCCCCGGAGACCGGCTTGCTGCAAACCGGTTATGTCGCGCCGGCCAGTGAACTCGAGCAGCAGGTCGCGGCGATCTGGGCCCAGGTGCTCACGGTGGAACGCGTGGGTTTGAACGATCACTTCTTCGAGCTGGGCGGCCATTCGCTGCTGGCGGTCAATGCCGTCTCGCGTCTGGCCCTCGAATTGGGGCTGAGCCTGACCCCGCAACTGATTTTCCAGCACCCCGTCCTGAGGGACTTTGTCGCGCAACTGGACATCGGGGACGGGCCAATCAACGAACAGAAACTGAACAAGCTGGAAGCCCTGCTTGATGAAATGGAGGAAGTCTGATGGATAAGAGTGTTGCTTTGAGGATTGCCAAGCGCTTTATCACTCTGCCGCTGGACAAACGCCGGCTGTACCTGGAAAAAATGCTCGAAGAGGGCGTCTCGCCGGCCAACCTGCCGATCCCCGAGGTGCGCTCCGGGTTTGAACACATCGCGCTGTCCTATGCCCAGGAACGCCAGTGGTTCCTGTGGCAGATGGACCCGCACAGCTCGGCCTATCACATCCCCAGTGCCCTGCGCCTCAAGGGGCCGTTGGACGTGGCCGCCCTGGAGCGCAGCTTCAACGCCCTGGTCGAGCGCCACGAGAGCTTGCGCACCACTTTCATCGAGCATGGCGAGCAGGCCGTGCAGGTCATCCACCCGCACATGCCGCTGCGTATTGCGGTCCACGCGTTGCCCGCCGGTTCGCCAGCCAGCCAGGACGACAGCATCAAGGCCTTCGTCGAGGCGCAAAGCGCGCGCCCATTCGATCTGCGCCAAGGGCCGCTGCTGCGGGTTTCACTGTTGCAAATCGCCGAAGACGACCATGTGCTGGCGCTGATCCAGCACCACATCATCTCCGATGGCTGGTCGATGCAGGTGCTGGTGGATGAGCTGGTCCGCCATTACGCTGCGGACACTGCCGGCCAGCCACTGGAACTCCCGGAACTGACCGTGCAGTACGCCGACTACGCCATCTGGCAGCGCCACTGGCTCGAGGCCGGTGAGCGCGAGCGGCAACTGGCCTATTGGCTCCAGACCCTGGGTGGCGAACAACCAGTTTTAGAGCTGCCCCTCGATCACCCACGCCCACCCGTGCAGAGTTTTCGCGGTGCGCGCCTGGACCTGAACCTGTCGCCGGAACTGGGCGCGGCGCTCAAGCAACTGGCCCAACGTGAAGGGGCCAGTTTGTTCATGGTGTTGCTGGCCTCGTTCCAGGCGTTGCTGCACCGCTACAGTGGCCAGCCGCAGATCCGCGTCGGCGTGCCCGTGGCCAACCGCAACCGGGTCGAGACCGAGGGCCTGATCGGCTTTTTCGTCAACACCCAGGTGCTCAGCGCCGATGTCGATGGGCAGTTGCCGTTCGATCGCTTACTCGCTCAGGTCAAGCAGTCGGCCATGGCCGCCCAGGCTCATCAGGACTTGCCCTTCGAGCAGTTGATCGAAGCCCTGCAACCGGAACGCAGCCTGAGCCACAGCCCGATCTTCCAGGTCATGTTCAACCACCAGACAGCCAGTGATACCCAGGACCGGCAGTTGCAGCTGCCACGGCTGAGCATCGAGGACCTGGTGTGGGAAGGGCGCACCGCCCAGTTCGACCTGACCCTGGGCACCTATGAAACCGAGCAGGGTGTTGCCGCCGAGCTGACCTACGCCACCGACCTTTTCGAAGCGCAGACCATCGAACGCCTGGCCCATCACTGGCAGAACCTGCTGCAAGGCATTGTCGAGACGCCGCAACAACGTATCGGTGAGTTGCCGTTGCTTGACGCCGCCCAGCAGCGCCTGACGCAGCAAGACTGGTACCGCGTGGCCGACCACGGTGCCGGAACCGGATGCGTGCACTGGCGCATCGCCGAACAAGCGCGCCAGACCCCCGACGCGCTGGCGCTGACCATCGATGGACAGACCCTGACCCATGGGCAACTGGACGCGCGCGCCAACCAGCTCGCCCACCGCTTGATGGCCCTGGGCGTGACGCCTGACCAGCCAGTGGGCATCGCGGTGGAGCGCAGCGTCGAGATGATCGTCGGCCTGCTGGCGATCCTCAAGGCCGGTGGCGCCTACGTG
Organism: Pseudomonas sp. NFACC05-1; assembly: GCF_900100135.1. Lineage (NCBI taxonomy): Bacteria > Pseudomonadati > Pseudomonadota > Gammaproteobacteria > Pseudomonadales > Pseudomonadaceae > Pseudomonas > Pseudomonas sp. NFACC05-1. Next base: position 14,703 of record NZ_FMTR01000032.1, read on the forward strand.
CCCCTGGACCCGGCGTATCCCGAGGATCGCCTGGCCTACATGATCGAGGACAGCGGCATCGAACTGCTGTTGACCCAGGCCCGTTTGCAGGCGCTGCTGCCGATTCCGGCCACCCTGCAGACCCTGTTGCTGGACCAGCCCGACGCCGCGCTGCAGGCCGCACCGCGCAGCTGTCCGGTGGTGCCACTGACCGCCGAGCATCTGGCCTACGTCATCTACACCTCCGGTTCCACCGGCAAACCCAAGGGCGTGATGGTACGCCACGGTGCGCTGAGCAATTTCGTCGTCAGCATGATCGCCCAGCCAGGCCTTGTGGCCAGCGATCGCATGCTTTCCCTGACGACGTTTTCCTTCGACATTTTTGGCCTGGAAATCTACGGCCCGTTGTCGGCCGGGGCCAGCATCGTACTGACCGGCCAGAACGTCCACCAGGATCCGCAAGCGGTGCTGGCGCTGATCGAGCGCCATGACGTGACCGTATTGCAAGCCACCCCTTCGAGCTGGCGCATGCTGCTGGATCACGAGCAGTCTGCGCTGTTGGCCGGGCGCACGTTCCTGTGTGGCGGCGAGGCGTTGCCCCTGGAACTGGCGCAACGCTTGTTGGCCCTTTCGTCGAAGGTCTGGAACCTCTACGGTCCGACCGAAACCACGATCTGGTCGGCGGTGCACCCCTTGAGCCTGGAAAGCAGCCGCCCATTCCTGGGCAAACCCCTGGACAACACCGCGCTGTACATCGTCGGCAGCCACCTGACGCTCAACCCACCCGGCGCGCCGGGTGAGCTGTTGATTGGCGGTGAAGGCCTGGCCCGCGGCTATTTCCAACGCCCGGCCCTGACCGCCGAACGTTTCGTGCCCGATCCGTTTTCGCGCACGGGCGAGCGGCTGTACCGCACTGGCGACTTGACCCGTTATCGGGCCGAAGGCGTGGTCGAGTACATCGGCCGTATCGACCATCAAGTGAAGATCCGTGGCTTGCGGATCGAACTGGGGGAAATCGAAGCGGCGTTGCTGGCCCAGGCGAGCGTGCGTGAAACCGTGGTGGTGGCCCATGAAGGCCCGACCGGGGCGCAACTGGTGGGCTATGTGGTGCCGGTCACGGCTGAGGTGTTGGACGCCGAGGCCGAGGCCGCGTTGCGCGCCTCGCTGAAAACCGCGCTCAAGGCGCAGTTGCCCGAGTACATGGTTCCGGCGCACCTGTTGTTCCTGGCGCAACTGCCGCTGACGCCCAACGGCAAGGTCGATCGCAAGGCGTTGCCGGCCCCGGATGCCAGCGAATTGCAACGTGCCTACGTGGCGCCCCGCAGCCAGCGCGAGCAGCAAGTGGCGCAGATCTGGCAGGAGGTCCTCAAGCTTGAGCGTGTCGGGCTGCACGACAACTTTTTCGAGTTGGGCGGACACTCGTTGCTGGTGACCCAAGTGGTCTCGCGGGTTCGTCGGCTGCTGGACATCGAGGTGCCGCTGCGTAGCCTGTTCGAATACAGCACGTTGCAGGATTTTGTCGCGGCCCTCGACGCCGGGTCGGGCGTACAGCCCCAGGCCATGGCCGCCGTGGCGCGGGATAAGCCACTGCCGCTGTCGTTTGCCCAGGAGCGCCAGTGGTTCCTGTGGAAAATGGACCCGGACAGTGCCGCCTACAACATTCCCACGGCGCTGCGATTGCGCGGCACCCTGGACAAAGTCGCCCTGCGCCGCAGCTTTGAAGCGCTGGTGCAACGGCATGAAAGCTTACGCACCGTGTTCGTGGAGGACGATGGACGCACCTGCCAGGTGATTCGCCCGCAGGGGCAGGTCAGCTTCGTCGAACAACGTCTGAGCGCAGCGGATGAGGCCAGCATTCAGGCCTTCCTCGAGGAGCAGACACAACGCCCGTTCGACCTCTTGAACGATGCGCTGCTGCGCGTGGCATTGCTGGAGCTGGGTGAGCAGGACCACGTCCTGGCGCTGACCCTGCACCACATCGTTTCCGATGCGTGGTCGTTGCAGGTGATGGTCGACGACCTGATGAGCCTGTATTCGGCGTTCGCCCAGGGGCAGCCCGCAATGTTGCCAGCGCTGGAGGTGCAATACGCCGACTATGCCGTCTGGCAGCGCCAATGGATGGCCGCCGGCGAACAGGATCGGCAACTGGCCTACTGGACCGCGCAACTGGGCAGCGAGCAACCCCTGCTGGAACTGCCCACCGACCATCCGCGCCCGGCCCAGCAAAGCCTGCGCGGGGCGCGGCTGCCGATTGTGCTGGATCCTGCGTTGAGCGATGCCCTCAAGGCCCTGGCCCGGCGGGAAAACGTCACGCTGTTCGTGTTGTTGCTCGGTTCTTTCCAGGCGTTGCTGCACCGCTACAGCGGCCAGGCCGACATCCGTGTCGGGGTGCCGATTGCCAACCGTCAACGCCTGGAAACCGAACGGTTGATCGGTTTCTTCGTCAATACCCAGGTGCTGCGCGCCGAGTTCCACAGCGATCTGACCGGTGCCGATTTGCTGCAACAACTCAAGCAGACGGCCATGGCGGCGCAGATGCATCAGGACCTGCCGTTCGAGCAATTGGTCGATGCCTTGCAGCCCCAGCGTAACCTGAGCCACAGCCCGTTGTTCCAGGCCATGTTCAACCACCGCAACGAAACCGCCTCGGTCTTTGAAGACGCATTGCCGGGCCTGGCGGTCGAACCCCTTGGCTGGGCGCAGCGCACCGCGCAGTTCGACCTGAGCCTGGAGACCACCGACAGCCCGCAGGGCCTGCACGCTGCGTTGATCTACGCGACGGACCTGTTCGAGCCGGCCACCCTCGAACGCATGGGCCAGCATTGGCTCAACCTGTTGCACGGCTTGGTGCAGGACCTGCATCGCCCGGTTGCGCAGTGGACGTTGCTGGACGCTGTCGAGCGTCGGCGCCTGCTCGTCGACTGGAATGCGACGGCGGTTGCGTATCCGCTCGATCGCAGTGTCCAGGGTTTGATCGAAGAACAGGTACGCCGGACGCCGGATGCCCCGGCGCTGGTGTTTGGCGAGCAACGCCTGAGCTACGGCGAGCTCAACGCCCGGGCCAATCGCCTCGCTCACACCTTGATCAAGCATGGCGTCGGCCCGGATGTGTTGGTGGGCATCGCCGTGGAACGTTCGGTGGAAATGGTCCTGGGGCTGTTGGCGATTCTCAAGGCCGGCGGTGCCTATGTGCCCCTGGACCCGGAATACCCACGGGATCGCCTGGCCTACATGTTCGAGGACAGCGGCATCGGTTTGCTGCTGACCCAGCAGCATTTGCTCGATCAGTTGCCGATTCCGCAGGGGATCGACAGCCTGGTGCTGGACCTGCCTGATGGCGGGGTGTACGCAGATCGCGACAGCAATCCAGACGTCGTGGTCGACGGCGAGAACCTGGCCTACGTGATCTACACCTCCGGTTCCACCGGCAAGCCCAAGGGCGCGGGCAATCGTCATTCGGCGCTGGTCAACCGTCTGTGCTGGATGCAGCAGGCCTATGGGCTCGATGCCACCGACAGCGTGCTGCAAAAAACGCCGTTCAGTTTCGACGTGTCGGTGTGGGAGTTCTTCTGGCCGCTGCTGACCGGCGCGACCCTGGTGGTGGCCGCGCCGGGCGTGCATCGCGACCCGACGCAACTGATCGAGTTGATCACCGCACAGCGCATCACCACGCTGCACTTCGTGCCATCGATGTTGCAGGCTTTTGTGCAAGACCCCCACGTGGCCGAATGCACCAGCCTCACACGCATCGTTTGCAGCGGTGAAGCCCTGCCGGTGGACGCCCAGCAGCAGGTGTTCGCCAAACTGCCGAACGCCGGCCTGTACAACCTCTATGGCCCGACCGAGGCGGCCATCGACGTGACTCATTGGACCTGTGTCGAGGAAGGTCGCGACAGCGTGCCGATCGGCCAGCCGATCGCCAACCTGGGCACCTACATCCTGGATGATGAGCTTTCGCCGGTTCCGGTGGGCGTGATCGGCGAGCTGTACCTGGCGGGTGAGGGACTGGCCCGTGGATACCACCGCCGCGCCGCGCTGACGGCCGAGCGGTTCGTGACCGGCCCCTTTGGTCACGGCCAGCGGCTGTACCGCACTGGCGACCTGGCGCGCTACCGCACCAACGGTGTGATCGAATACGCCGGGCGCATGGACCATCAGGTGAAAATCCGTGGCCTGCGCATCGAACTGGGGGAAATCGAAGCGCACCTGGCCGAGCACGATGACGTGCGCGAAACCGTGGTGATCGCCCAGGGCGGTAGCCTGCTGGTGGCCTACGTGGTGCCGACACGCACTGAATTACTGAGCGCCGAAGAGGCCGTGCGCCAGGCGCTGCAAGGCCGCCTCAAGGCGCATTTGAGCCAGTCCTTGCCCGACTACATGGTGCCGCAGCACTGGTTGTGGCTGGAAAAAATGCCGGTCAGCCCCAACGGCAAACTGGAGCGCAAGGCGCTGCCCCCAGCCGATCTCAGCGCCAGCCCCAAGGCTTACGTCGCAGCGCATACCGCCATGGAACAGGCACTGGCCGGTATCTGGCAAAGCGTGCTCGGGCAAGCGCAAGTGGGTGTCAGCGACAACTTCTTCGAACTGGGGGGCGATTCGATCATCTCCATCCAGGTGGTCAGCCGGGCCCGTCAGGCCGGGATCCATTTCAGCCCCAAGGATTTGTTCGTCCACCAGACCATCCAAGGCCTCGCCAGCGTGGCCACCCTGGATGACAGCCGCCCCGGCATCGACCAGGGCCCGGTGACGGGGAACGCGGTGTTGCTGCCGTTCCAGCAGTTGTTTTTCGAACAGGACATGGCCGAGCCTCACCACTGGAACCAGTCGGTACTGCTCAAGGGCTTGCGACCGATCCACGGCGGGCACCTGGAGCAGGCGCTCCAGGCCTTGGTGACCCACCACGATGCCTTGCGCCTGGCCTTCAAACGCGAAAATGGCAGCTGGACCGCGCACCATCAAACCCTCGCCGAGCAGCAGGCTGCTTGGCAACGTTCACCGCTGTTGTGGACCGCCGAAGTGGCCGATGCCCCGGCGCTCGAACGCTTGGCCGAACAAGCCCAGCGCAGCCTGGCACTGGAAAGCGGCGAGCTGCTACGTGGGGTATTGGCTAACCTCGCCGACGGCAGTCAACGACTGTTACTGGTGATTCATCACTTGGTGGTGGACGGTGTGTCCTGGCGCATTCTGCTGGAGGACCTGCAACAGGCTTACCAGCAGTTGCAAGCCGGTCAGACCCTCAAACTGCCGGCCAAGACCAGTGCCACGCAGGCCTGGGCGCAACGCTTGAAATTGCACGCCGACAGTGCGGCGTTGCAGGCGCAGATGACGTATTGGCAAGCGCAACTGGAGGGCGCTCGTCACGATCTGCCTTGCGACCGTCCTCAGGGCGAATTGCGCAGGTGCGATGGGATGCAGGTTCAGACGCGACTGGACAAAGACCAGACCCGCCGGCTCTTGCAGCAAGCGCCAGCGGCCTATCGGACCCAGGTCAACGATCTGCTGTTGACCGCCCTGGCCCGGGTCATCGGTCGATGGACCGCAGAGGCCTCGACCTTGATTCAACTGGAAGGCCATGGCCGTGAAGCGCTGTTCGATGACGTGGACCTGAGCCGCAGCGTCGGCTGGTTCACCAGTCTGTTCCCGGTGCGGTTGACACCGGCAGCGACCGCTGGGGAGTCGATCAAGGCCATCAAGGAGCAATTGCGGGCGATCCCCGACAAAGGCCTCGGATTCGGTGTATTGCGCTACCTGGGCGACGAGCAGACGCGGCGTACCCTTGAGGCGCTGCCGAAGCCGCGGATCACCTTCAACTACCTGGGCCAGTTCGACAGCGGTTTTGCCGAGGAGGCCGACGGGCTGTTCAGCCCGGCCAGTGAAGCGGCAGGCGAGCCACAGAGCCCCCTGGCGCCGCTGGACAACTGGTTGACGCTCAACGGCAGTGTCTACGCGGGCGAGCTGAGCATCGACTGGACATTCAGCGCGCAGATGTTCGACGCCTCGACGATCCAGGCGCTGGCGGTGGACTACGGTCAAGAGTTGCAAGCGCTGATCGAGCACTGCTGCCAGGCGCAACACCAGGGCTTCACACCGTCGGACTTCCCCCTGGCCGGGTTGACCCAGGCGCAACTGGACGCCTTGCCGCTGGCGCCGCGACAGGTCGAGGACATCTATCCGTTGTCGCCGATGCAGCAGGGCATGCTGTTCCACACGTTGCTTGAGCAACAGGCCGGCAACTACATCAATCAGTTGCGGGTAGATGTCGAAGGCCTGGACGTCGAGCGCTTCCGTCAGGCCTGGCAGGCGGCCATGGACGCCCATGACGTGCTGCGCAGCAGTTTTGTCTGGGAAGGCGAATTCAAGCGCGCCTTGCAGGTGGTGCACAAACGCTTGGAGGTTGCGTTTGTATCCCACGACTGGCGCGCCAGGCCGGATTTGTCACAGGACCTTGAAGCCCTTGCATGGGCGCAGCGCCAGGGCTTTGAACTGGATGCGGCGCCGTTGCTGCGACTGGTGGTGGCGCGCGTGGCAGAGGACCGCTATCACTTGATCTACACCAGCCATCACATCCTGATGGATGGCTGGAGCAACTCGCAGTTGCTCGGCGAAGTGCTGCAACGCTACAGCGGCCAGGTCCTGGCCCGACCATCCGGATGCTACCGCGACTACATCGAGTGGCTGTCGGCTCAAGACCCACGGGCCAACGAGCAATTCTGGCAGGCGCAACTGGCCGAACTGGACGAGCCGACGTTGCTGGCGGGGGCTTTTGCCCGGGACAACCGCACCGATGCCCGCCATGGCCACGGCGAACACGAGCAGTTGCTCGATGCCCCAACCACGGCGCGGCTGCAGCGCTTTGCCCGTGAGCAGAAAGTCACGGTCAACACGCTGGTGCAAGCGGCCTGGCAGTTGTTGCTGCAACGCTGTACCGGACACGCCGCCGTTGCCTTCGGCGCCACCGTGGCCGGGCGTCCGGCACAGATTCCCGGCGTGGAGCAGCAGATCGGCCTGTTCATCAACACCTTGCCGGTCATCGGCCAGCCACGGGCCGAGCAGAGCGTCGGCCAATGGTTGCAGGAGGTCCAGGGGCGCAACCTGAGCCTGCGCGAACACGAACACACGCCGCTGTTCGATATCCAGCGCTGGGCCGGGCAGGGCGGTGCGGCGCTGTTCGACACACTGCTGGTGTTCGAGAACTACCCGGTGTCCCAGGCGTTGCAAGAGGGGGCACCGGCCACGTTGCGCTTCGGCGAGGTGGCCAATCACGAACAAACCAACTACCCGCTGACCCTGGCGGTGAACCTGGGGGAAACGCTGTCGTTGCTCTTGAGTTACAGCCACGACAGCTTCACGCCGGCCGACGTGAGTCGTATCGGCGGGCACCTGCGCCATCTGCTGAAGCAACTGACCCTGGGCGGCGAGCGCCCGGTCGGGCAATTGGCATTGCTCGATGCCGAACAGCAACAGGTCCAGCAGGGTTGGAACGCCACCGCGATGGATTACCCCCTCGATTGCAGTGTGCATCGACTGATTGAAGCGCAGGTGGCTAAAACCCCCGATGCCTGTGCCCTGGTTTTTGCCTCTCAACGGCTGAGTTATGCCGACCTCAATGCCCAGGCCAACCGCCTGGCCCATGTGCTGATCGAGCACGGCGTCGGCCCGGATGTGCTGGTGGGCATCGCCGTGGAGCGCTCGGTGGAAATGGTGGTCGGCCTGTTGGCGATCCTCAAGGCCGGCGGCGCCTACGTGCCGCTGGACCCGGAGTATCCCCAGGATCGCCTGGCCTACATGTTCGACGACAGCGGCATTGGCTTGCTGCTGACCCAGGGGCATTTGCTGGAACAACTGCCGCTGCCGACCGGCCTGCGCAGCCTGGTACTGGATCAGCCCGGCGACTGGCTGGCCGGTCGCAGCGACCGCAATCCAGCGGTCGCGGTCGATGCTGAAAACCTCGCCTACGTGATCTACACGTCGGGCTCCACCGGCAAACCCAAGGGCGCGGGTAACCGTCACTCGGCGCTGGTCAATCGGTTGTTCTGGATGCAGGACGCCTATGGGTTGGCGGCGAGCGACCGTGTGCTGCAAAAAACGCCGTTCAGTTTCGACGTGTCGGTCTGGGAGTTCTTCTGGCCATTGCTGACCGGTTCGACCCTGGTCATGGCGCCACCCGGTGCCCACCGCGACCCGGCGCAGATGATCGAGCTGATCAGCGCGCAGCAGATCACCACCTTGCACTTCGTCCCGTCGATGTTGCAGGTGTTCATGCAAGACCCGGCGGTGGGTCGTTGCCAGAGCCTGAAGCGGATCATTTGCAGTGGCGAAGCCTTGCCGGTGGATGCCCAGTTGCAGGTGTTCGCCAAACTGCCCGCTGCCGGCCTGTACAACTTGTACGGCCCCACCGAAGCGGCCATCGACGTGACGCATTGGACCTGCGTCGACGAAGGTCGGGACGCGGTGCCGATTGGTCAACCGATCGCCAACCTGAGCACGTTTATCCTCGACCCGGACCTGTCGCCATTGCCGGTGGGGGTCACTGGCGAGCTGTACCTGGGGGGCGAAGGCCTGGCGCGGGGGTATCACCGTCGTCCGGCGTTGACCGCCGAACGCTTCGTCACCAGCCCGTTTGGTGACGGCGCGCGCCTGTACCGGACCGGCGACCTGGCGCGCTACCGGGCCGACGGGGTGATCGAGTACGCCGGGCGCCTGGATCATCAGGTGAAAATCCGTGGCCTGCGCATTGAACTGGGCGAGATCGAGGCGCGCCTGGCCGAACATGCCGAGGTCCGCGACAGCGTCGTGATCGCCCAGGACGGCACGCTGCTGGTGGGCTATGTGGTGCCGCAATCCTCGGCGCTGTTGAATGCCGAGGCCAGTATCGGCCTTGCCTTCGAGCAGGCCTTGAAGACCCACCTGGGCCAGCACCTGCCGGACTACATGGTCCCGCAGCATTGGGTATGGCTTGAGCGCATGCCGGTGAGCCCGAACGGCAAATTGGAGCGCAAGGCGCTGCCCCGATTCGACGCCAACCAGTCGCAGCAAGGCTTCGTGCCGCCCGAGGGTGAGCTGGAGCAACGGATTGCCTGCATCTGGCAAGCAGTACTGGAGGTAGAGCAGATCGGGCGCAACGATCATTTCTTCGAACGCGGCGGCCATTCGTTGCTGGCCACCCAGGCCGTCTCACGACTGCGCAAGCTGACGGACTATCCGCTGAGCCTGCGGGACCTGTTCAATCATCCGCAGCTCAAGGCGCTGGCGGCCCTGATGGCTGGGAGTGCGGATGGAGCGGTTCGGGCGGGCGACTCCAGTGGGATCCGGCTCAAGGCCCATGGGCCGCGACGTTCGGCACCGTTGTCGCTGGTGCAGCGGCGCCTGTGGATCGCCGAACAATTGTCCGGCGGCACCTCGGCCTATGGCATGCCCCTGGCGTTGCGCTTGTCTGGCGAGTTGTCGGTGGAACACCTGTTGAGCAGCTTCGCCGAAGTGGTCCGCCGCCATGACGTGCTGCGCACGGCGTATACCCAGGACGACGAAGGCGATCCGCTGGCGCTGATTGCCGATGAGATCGAAGGGGACTTCCCGGTGATCGATTTGTCGGGCCTCTCGCCCAGCGCCCAGCAAGAACAGGTGGCCCGGGCGACGCTGGAAAACGCGCGCACGCCGATTGACCTGCAACAGGCTCCGCTGTGGCGCGGGCGGATCCTGCACCTGGGACCGACCGAGCATGTGTTGTTGTATGCCATGCACCACATCATCTCCGATGGCTGGTCGATGGGGTTGTTGATCAACGAGCTGGTGCAAGTCTACGAAGCGTCCCTCAACGGCCAACCGATGCCGCTGTCGCCCCTGGACGTTCAGTACTACGACTTCGCGTTGTGGCAGCAGGCGCTGGAAGACCAGGGCGTGCTGGCGCGTCAGGCCGACTACTGGAAACACCGGCTCAGTGGCTATGACGGTCGCCTGAGCCTGCCACTGGAAAACCCCCGGGGGCAGACGGCCTCCTATGACGGCGATGCGTTGCAGTTCCACCTTTCCCCCGGATTGACGGCGGCATTGCGGCGTTTATCCAGCGAGGCCGGTGTCACGCTGTACAGCACGCTGCTGGCGTCGTTCCAGGTGTTGTTGCACCGGGTCTGCGCGGCGCAAGACATCGTCGTGGGTGCCGACGTGGCCGGTCGTGAACAGCCTGAGCTTGAGCGCCTGATCGGTTTCTTCGTCAACGTGTTGCCTCTGCGTTCGCGTTTTGACGCTGAACTCACGTTTGCGGCGTTCCTGGCCCACACCCAGGACAACCTGCTCGGTGCGCTGGAGCATCAGGACCTGCCGTTTGACCAGATTGTCGAGGCGTCGGGCGTACCGCGACACAAGGGGATGAATCCGTTGCTCCAGGTGTTGTTCGTGATGAACAACGTACCGGTACGCAGCCGAACCGTGGCCGGATTGAACGTGGAAGCCCTGCCAGCCCTTGAGACCCATTCTAAATTCGACATGGCGTTGTTCGTTGACGAAGAAGAAGGGCAACTGCGCGGTAATTGGCAGTTCGCCACAACCTTGTTCGGACATGAGCGCATTCAGCACCTGATTCAGGCCTGGACAGCCCTGTTGGAACAGATCGTCGCTGATCAGGACATTCAATTGGGAGCTATCCGCATGCCAGTCGACAACTTGGCGGCAGCCGCCAGGCCTGCCACCGTCCCGGGGCCCAAGGCCGATAAACTGGGCAAGTTTCTCAAGCGTTCCGCGACCCCGGTCGCCAGGCCCCGGCCAACGCGGGTGCGCGAATCCCTGGTGGCGGCGCCGCAACGATTCCCGCTGATGCTGGAGCCGGGCGAGCCCCATCTGGATGTCATCGAGTGGATCCAGCAGAACCGGGCGTTCATTGAACAGAAGCTGGCCGAACATGCGGGCATCCTGTTTCGCGGTTTCCAGCTGGACGGCATCCAGGGCTTTGAAGCGTTCGCCGAAGCGATCCAACCGGGCCTCTATGGTCAGTACGGCGACCTGCCCAAGAAGGAAGGGGGCAAGAACACCTACCGCTCCACGCCGTACCCCGAGCGCAAGATGATCCTGTTCCACAACGAGAGCTCCCATCAGGACCGCTGGCCGCGCAAGCAGATGTTCTATTGCGAGCAAGCCGCGCCCGTGGGCGGCGCGACCCCGGTGGTGGATTGTCGCTTGATGTACGAAAAGCTGCCGGCGGACCTTCGTGAAAAGTTCGAGGACAAAGGCCTGCTCTACGTGCGCACCTTCACCGACAAACTCGACGTGTCGTGGCAGCACTTCTTCAAGACCGAAGACCGCGGCGAAGTGGAGGCCCGCTGCCGGGCGGGTGGCATCCAGTGGCGCTGGCTCGATAACGACGAGTTGCAAACCCGCACGCCGGGCCCGGCGATCATCACCCACCCGATCACCGGCGAGAAGTCGTTCTTCAACCAGGTGCAGTTGCATCACATCTACTGGCTGGAGCCGGATGTACGGGAAGACCTGCTGTCGATGTTCGGCCTCGAACGCATGCCACGGCAGGTGTATTACGGCGACGGGACACCGATTGAGGATGAGGTGATGGCGCGTATCGGTGAGCTGTATGAAGCCTGCGCGGTGCGTTTCGACTGGCAGAAAGGTGATGTGATCCTGCTGGACAACATGCTGGTGGCCCACGCCCGCGACCCGTTCGAGGGGCCGCGCAAGATCGTGGTGGCCATGGGCGATATGTACGACCACAGCAGTCTTGAGCACCGGCCTGCCGCCGGGCAAACCACCCAGGGCGCACTCAACACCGAGGAAAGCGGAGCATGAACGAGGTCACGATGGACGCGCACGATTCAGGTTTCGCCCTGACGCCCGAGCAACAAACCGTGCTTGAGCAACTGTCGACCACGGCGACCTGTGGCGACGCCTTGCGCTGGCTGAACGTAGTCATTGACGGCGACCTCGATCCGCAGCGCTTGCAAGTGGCGTTCGATACGCTACTGGCGCAGCAGCCGATGCTGCTGGCGCAATTGGGCAAAGTCGCCGGGTTCCACGGTTTGCGTCAGGCCGCCGCTGGTGCCGGGCGCTTCCCACTGACGGTGCAGGCCGGTGAGCAACGGGCCGAGGAAGTCCAGGCGCAGATCAACGAATCGATGGGCCGCGCGTTTGTGCCCGGCGAATCGGCCAGCGTCCAGGCTGTGCTGTATCGCCTGGGGCCCCAGCAATGGCAGCTGCTGCTGGGCATCGCCCGCTACAGTGCCGATGGGCAGTCGCTGAATCTGCTGCTTGAGCAAGTACAGCAGGCGTACGCCGGGGTTCTGGCATCGGAAGACGAAGCACCGGGCGAGTTTGCCCAGTACCTGGAGTGGCGCAGTGAAGTGGTGCTGGATGAGGATGCCGCCAGCGCACGCAGCTACTGGCAGCAACACCTGCAAGGCCAGCAGACGGACATCGCCACGCCATGGTTGGCCGGCCGCAGCGCCAGCCGCGAGACCCGCGCCGCCGACGCCTGCGTGGCCCTGACACTGGAGCCTGCCCAGCGTGAGGCTTTGCAACGTCTGGCCACGCAGCTCGGGCAGCCGCTTGCCACGCTGCTGCAAGGCGCCTGGTGGGTGTTGCTGGGCCGTTTGAGTGGGCGTGAGCAGGCGCTGGTCGGTGTGCGCCATGACAGCCGCAGCGACTACGAATACTTCGCCAGTGCCGTGGGCGTGTTCGAGAAAACCTTGCCGCTGTGCGTTTCGTTGCCCGCCACCCAGTCGTTCAATGAGTGGCTGGTGGCGCTGGCGGCTCGTCTCGAAGAACACCGCACCTGGCAGGAATACTGGACGCCGGAACTGAGCCCTGACGCGGCGTGCCCGGCCTACGGTTTTACGGTGGCTCAGGCGAGTCGTGCCCAGGACAGCAGTGGTCTGCACTGGGCGCCAGTGTCGGTGCCTGTGCGGGCCGATGGGTTCGAGTGCTTGTTGCAGGTGCAATTGAACGGTGCCGAGCAGCTTGCCGGGGTTGATCTGTACTACGCCAGTGCGCTGTATTCGCCAGCCTCGGCCAATGCCGTGCTGGAGCAGTACGGCGTGCTGTTGGCGTCGATCCTTGCGGCCGGGCACACCCCACTGGCGCAGCTCAGCCTGCTGAGTCGCGCCGAAGAACAGCGCTTGCGAGCGATCAACCCGCCGATGCAGGCCTTGGCGGATGGCCGTTATCTGCCCCGGCGCATTGCCGATTGGGCGATTGACAGGCCGGATGCCATCGCCCTGACCGACGCCCATCAGTCATGGAGCTATGGCCAGTTGCAAACCCGGGTCGACAGCCTGGCCCAGGGCTTCAAGCAACAAGGCCTGGGCAAGGGTTCGATTGTCGCGCTGGCGTTGCCGCGCTCGGCGGAGCTGGTGATTGCAATGCTGGCGAGCTGGCGCGTGGGGGCGGCGTATCTGCCCCTTGATGTGCAATGGCCCCAGGCGCGCCAGGCGCTGATGCTGGAGCAGGCTGGCGCGGCTGTGTTGCTGACCGATGCGGCGCATCTGCCGGCCTGGCAGGATCAGCCCTACAAGGCGCTGACCGTGGCGCAGTTGAGTCAGTCGGCGGGGGCATTGCCAGACCTGGTCACTCAGGGCAACGACATGGCCTATGTGTTGTTTACATCCGGCTCCACCGGTGTGCCCAAGGGCGTGGTGATCGAGCATCGGCAATTGCTCAACTACACCGCCCAGGCCAGCCAGGCCCTGGGACTTGAGCAGTGCAAGGACGTCGGTTTCACGTCCAGTGTGGCGGCGGACCTGGGCAACACGACGTTGTTTGGCGCGTTGTTCAATGGCGCGACTCTGCATGTGGCCAGCGATGAGCAGATGCAGGACGGCGCGTTGTTTGCCGGGTACCTGCAGCAGCAACGGATCGACTGCCTGAAAATCGTACCGTCGCACCTTGCGGCACTGCTCGACAGTGATCAGGCGACCCTGCCGCGTACGCTGGTACTGGGTGGCGAGCCGATTCCGCCGCCGTTGATCGAGCGCATCGCCCGGTTGCGCAGCGATTGCCGGGTGTTCAACCACTATGGGCCGACCGAAGCCACGGTGGGGGTGATGATTCATCCGTTGTCGCTGCACGGCGCGGTCGACGATTGTTCGGCGCTGACTCAGGTGCTGGGCAACAACCAGGTTTACGTGCTGGACGCCGATCTGCGCTTGGCGCCGGTGGGCGTGCTGGGTGAGGTGTACCTGGGCGGCGCGCAGTTGTGCCGGGGCTATCTGAATGCCAAGGCGGATGAGCAGACGTTCATCCAGAGCCCGTTCGATCCGGCCCAGCGCTTGTATCGCAGCGGCGACCTGGCGCGTTATCGCGCGGACGGGGCGATCCAGTTGCACGGTCGGCGTGATCAGCAGGTCAAGGTGCGTGGGTTCCGTATTGAGCTGGCGGAGATCGAGGCCGAGCTGCTGCGTGTGCCGCAAGTGGCCGAAGCATTGGTGCTGCCGGCAACGTCGGCCGAGCAGGGACTGTTGGCCTTTGTCGTGGCGCAGCAGGGCAGGTCGGCGGGTCTGCTGGACGCCGTCCGTGCTGAGCTGAGCGCTCGCCTGCCCAGTGTGATGGTGCCGCAGCAGTTGCAACTGATCGAACGGTTCCCGCGGCTGGCGAACGGCAAGATCGATCGCAAGGCGTTGCAACAGTGGGCGGGTGCGGCGATGGCGGACGAAGACGCGGCCCCACGGGATGCACTGGAGCAATTGCTTGCCGCGCGCATGGCGCAATTGCTTGGGCTTGAGCGGTTGGGCATCGACCGCGACTTCTTTGCCGCCGGTGGTCATTCGCTGCTGGTGATCAAGTTGGTGGCCGGTATTCGCAAGTTGTTGCAGTGCGACATCCACCCGGGGTTGGTCTTCGATCATCCGACCGTAGCGTCGCTGGCACTGGCCTTGCGGGCAGTGGAAAGCAGTCCGGGACAACTGGAGAAAATCGCCCAGGTGCGCCTGCGCATGGAAGCGATGAGCCCCGAGGAAAAGGCCCTCCTGACCGAACAGGCCCGCCAGCTACAAGCTGCCAGGGCGGCGCCGCTGGGCTGATTCCGGGGCGGGTCAAATCTTAAAACCCGGCAGAACCCTGTGGTGAGGGGATAAATCCCCTCGCCACAAAGGCCGAGTTGCCAATGAATAGGTCTGCCCGACGCTGACGAATCCGAATAACCCACCATCAATCCCGCCATACACCAACCCCCGTGGCGAGGGAGCTTGCTCCCGCTGGACTGCGCAGCAGTCCTGAAACCGGCTGCCGCTATTTGTCTGGCTCACCGCGTGAGGGCTTTTGGGGCTGCTGCGCAGCCCAGCGGGAGCAAGCTCCCTCGCCACAGGTGTGTTCACAGCTTTGGTATTGGCGGTGTTGGTAAAAAAGCCGGCGCCCATCAGCGCCGGCCTTTTTTTAACTTTTTACGCGAATGATAAATAAACTCATTCCGGTTTTTGGCAGGTGCTGCGTCTTACTTAGGTATGTGGGCAAATCGGGTCGGGCAGGACGCCCAGGCACCGGGTTTGTTCAGCAAAGATTTCGCCGTCGTCCAGCCAGATGACCGTGCCCGGGGAGGGGCCGGTCGGCCACGCGCTGACATTGCCTTGGGGCAATCGACCGTGCGGGCTCACGTGTGCTGGCGAGCGGCGGGCCCTTCGGCCCCATGGACTTTTACTTCTACCAATAATAGAGAGCACGATGTCATCCATTCATGAGTTGAAACCTCTGTTCAAGGCACTCGTCATGTCCCGCGGCCTGCGTTCGCGGCGGGTGTTGGCCGGTCTGGGGTTGGTCTGCGTACTGCCCCTCAGCGCTCAGGTGATGGCGGAAGACGTCAGCATCGACATTCCTGCGCAACCGCTGCCGCAGGCACTGCAAGCGTTCGGTCAGCAGACCAACCAGCAAGTGATCTACAACGCTGCTGATATGGCCGACCTGAAGAGCACCCGCGTCAGCGGCAAGATGAGCCCGCAGGCGGCCATCGCCGAACTGCTCAAGGGCACTGGTGTGCGCTACAGCCTCGAGGGCAATACTCTGATGCTGATGCGCGGCCCTGCCACCGGAGGCCTCGAGCTGGGCGCGACCACCGTCAAGGCAACGGCCCTGGACGCGACGACCGAAGGCAGCCAGGCCTATACCAGTAACGCGGTGACCATCGGCAAGGGTACCCACACCCTCAAGGAAATTCCCCAGTCGATCACCGTGATGACGCGCAAGCAGATGGATGACCAGAACCTGGTCAGCCTCAAGGACGCCGTCAACCAGACCACCGGTATCGTTGGCCTGCAGGGCGTCGGCCAAGGCATGATCCTGTCGTCCCGCGGCTTCCAGATCGACGACTGGCAGTACGACGGTGTGCCGATCCTGCGGAACAACTATTCGCTGGGCAACTGGGCGACCCAGGACCTGATTTTCTTCGACCGCCTGGAAATCATGCGCGGCGCCGCCGGCCTGCTGCAAGGCACTGGCAGCCCCGGCGGTGCCGTCAACCTGGTGCGCAAGCGTGGCCAGCACGCTCCGACCGTGACCCTGACCGGCAAGGCCGGCTCGTGGGATCACTACGGCCTGCAACTGGACGCTGGCGGCCCGCTGAATGACGCCGGCAACATCCGCGGCCGTATCGTCGCCGACGAAGACCAAAGCAATTCCTTCGTCGACCATGCGTGGAGCAAGACCCATTCGCTGTACGGCGCGCTGGACATCGACCTGAGCGAAGACACCACCCTGGGCTTCGCCGTCAGCCAATCCAACGGTGAATCGCGCGGCAACATCCGTGGCTTGCCACGCTACGCCGACGGGTCGATGCCCGACGTGTCGCGTTCGACCTACACCGGCGCGCGCTGGAACCGTTCCGACATCGATGTCACCACCTACTACACCGACCTGGAGCATCGCTTCAACGAGGACTGGGCGCTCAAGGTGGGGGCCGTGTACATGACCGAAGACAACCAGGCGAAAAACCAGCGAGTGCAAAGGCTTGGCGGCCTCAACCCTGATGGCACCGGCGTGCAATATGCCGACTTCGTGACCGATTTCCAGTCCACGAAGTCCGGTCTCGACATGAACCTGACCGGCAAGTTCGAAGCCCTGTCGATGGAGCAGGAAGTCATGCTCGGCGGAAACTTCTCGCAGTTGGAGACGGATGATAAGTTCGCCCGTACCTTCAACGGCACCAGCGATTCGATCTTCGACCTGAACAATGACCGACCGGACATCAGCTACGAGAGTCTGATCGCGGCGGGGGGGCGGGGCACCCTCAGTAAATACGATATCCGCCAGAAGGGCGTGTACGGCACCTGGCGCGTCAAGCCGGTTGAAGACCTGACGCTGGTGCTGGGTTCCCGGGTCAGTTGGTATGACTTCAGCTACAAGGCGAAAACTGAAACCTCAGCCGGTATTACCCCCTACTCGGGAACCACCGGCACTGAAACCGGGGTGGTCACGCCCTACGCCGGTATCATCTATGACCTGAGCCGTGAGTGGGCGGTGTATGCCAGTTATACCGACATATTCCAGCCCCAGACCGAGGTCGATACCAGCGGTTCGGTGCTTAAGCCCATCGTCGGCACCAACTACGAAGTCGGCCTCAAGGGTGAGCTGATGGACGGTCGGGTCAATACCTCCCTGGCTATCTTCCGTTACGACCACGAGAACCGTGCCATCGAAGACACCGCCGGAGGGATGCTATGTGAGGGCGGGTATTGCTCGACAGCCTCGGGGAAAGTTCGCAGCCAGGGTTTCGATGCCGAAATCAGTGGTGAAGTGATAGACAACCTGCAGCTGTTCGCGGGCTACACCTACAACACCACCAAGTACCTGGAGGAGCCGGGGAAGGACGGTGTTGTCTTCAGTAGCTGGACGCCAAAACACATGCTGCGGGTGTGGGGCAACTACCAACTGACCGGCGACTGGAGCCGCGTCAGCACTGGCCTGGGCTTTACCACCCAAAGCCACACACTGGTTTACGAAGAAAAGACCCACATACCGGGTTATACCGTGTGGAATGCCCGTGTCGGCTACCAACTGACACCGGAAATCGCTTTGGCGGTCAACGCCAACAACTTGTTCGACAAGACGTACTTAACGTCCGCTTACAACCAGCTTGATGGCAACAACAACTTCGGTGACCCACGCAACCTGATGTTCACCGTGAAGTACACCCCGCAGTTCTGATTCACGCGCGCAGAAAAAACCGACCCGCCTTGTGCGGGTCGGTTTTTTTATGGGGTTTGCCAGGCCGTCCAGCCAGTTTTCAGGGGAATGCAAAACCTGTGGCGAGGGAGCTTGCTCCCGCTGGGCTGCGCAGCAGCCCTTTTTTGTGAGCGCTTCGCACTCAAGCGGGAGCAAGCTCCCTCGCCACAATGATCGCGCTTGACCCTACTTATCGTGTGTCGTGCTGCTCAGAAAAGCCTCGATCAGCGAATCGAGCAACGTCTCATCAAAGATCATGCTGCGATGGCGCAGCGGGGAATACACCGAGCAATGCAGCTCCCCAGTTAGGCTATAACCCTTGATCAAACTCTCGCAGAAGGCCAGTTCTTCCGGCGTTTTTTCCGCCTGGGTCCACCAGCAGCTCGGGCGTACCCGTACCGGTTTGAAGGTGAATGCGTCAAACGCTTCCAGCAACCGATCATGCACCGAGAACGCCTGGGCGTTCATGACTTCATCCTTGACGCTCTGCACGATTGACAACAAGTCGCCTCGCCCCGGCTCGATCTGACTGGCGGCCCATTCGTGGAATGCCTGGACCGTGCTGTCGGGGTTCTGTTGCCGGTAAGCCGCCGTGCGCTCGGTGAGGGTTGGAAACAGCAGATCGAAGTATTCGATGGCCCCAAGCAGATCCTGGGAGGCCGGGTCGGCTTGTTCATCGCCTGGCAAATGCCGATGACGCGATAGGGTTGCCGGGTACAGGTGTTCCGGAATCGTGCTGTCCACCAGGCCAAGGAAACTCACCGTATGGCCCTGGCTTTCCAGCGTCGCCGCGATGTCCAGGGCGATGGTCCCGCCCAAGGACCAGCCCATCAGGTAATACGGGCCCTGGGGCTGGGCGTTGACGATTTCCTGGCTGTAATCGGCGATCATCTCGCGCCAGGCTTCAGGGCTCGCATGGGGTTCGCTGAAGCCACGGTGCATGACGCCAAAGGTGCGCGCCCGGTGTTGGAGTTTGCGCGCCAGTGGCTGATAGCAGAAGACGATGCCCCCACTGGGATGCAGGCAAAATAACTGCGGTGCGCTGGCGGGGGCGTTGTTCAATTCCACAAGGCATGGGGTCTGCTCCCGATGTTTTTGCGAAATGAACAGGGCCAACTCGGCGATGCTCGGGTGGGCCAGCAGCTCTTGCAGCCGCACCGTGATATTCAGGCGGGCCTTGAGGTTGGCGATCAGCTCGATGGCCAGGATCGAATGCCCGCCCAGTTCAAAGAAGCTGTCGTTGACACCCACGCGCTCAACCTTGAGGGACTGTTGCCAGAGCTGCGCCAGGGCCTCTTCCAACTGAGTGCGGGGCGCTACGTAGTTCGAATGCCGGAGGCTGGCGTCAGGCTCCGGCAAGGCCTTGCGGTCGAGTTTGCCGTTGGCGTTGAGAGGGAACCGGTCGATGAACAGCAGGTGGCTGGGCACCATGTAGTCCGGCAGCTGCGCTTTGAGCGCGCTCAACAAACCTTCGCGTAACTCGGCGCTGGGCGGTTGCGTGGCAATCACGTAGGCGACCAGTTGCAGGCCGGTCGGGCCGTCATGGGTCAGCACCACACAATCCTGGACCGCCGGCAGCGTTTGCAAACGTGCCTGGATTTCGCCCAATTCAATGCGGAATCCGCGGATCTTGACCTGATGATCCAGGCGCCCGATGTACTCGATGCTGCCGTCGGTGCGGTAGCGCGCCAGGTCGCCGGTGCGATACAGGCGGCCACCCGGCAGCGGATCGAACGGATCGGGGATAAACCGGCTGGCGGTCAGGTCGGCGCGCTGGTGGTAGCCACGAGCCAGGCCGGCCCGGCCGACATACAGCTCACCGATGCACCCCTTGGGAACCGGGTTCAGGTGCGCGTCGAGCAAGTACCAGGACAGGTCGACGATGGGCTGGCCGATCGGGCTCGTGGTCTCGCTGTGCAAGTCGTCGATCGACAGCGGTCGCCAGGTGACATGGACCGTGGTTTCCGTGATGCCATACATATTGATCAATTGCGGCGATTGGTCGCCGAAACGTTCGAACCAGGGGCGCAGGCTCTGCACGTCAATCGCTTCGCCGCCAAAAATCACCTGCCGCAACCGATGACCAAGCGGCTGGTGAGCGTCGCAGGCGACCTGCAACAACGACTTGAACGCCGAAGGTGTCTGGTTGAGCACCGTAACGCTTTCCTGGCAAAGCAGGGCGTAGAACTCCTGCGGCGAACGGCTCACGGCGTGGGGCACGATGAGCAGTCGGCCGCCGTGCAGCAACGCGCCGAAAATCTCCCACACGGAAAAGTCGAAGGCATAGGAATGAAACAGGCACCAGACGTCCTGGTGATCGAAGCTGAACCAGTGCTCCGTGGCCTGGAACAGTCGGCTGACGTTGTGATGCGCGAGCAGTGCGCCCTTGGGCTTGCCGGTCGAGCCTGAGGTGTAGATCACGTACGCCAGGTTATCCGGGTGTATCGGCACATCCGGATTGTGTTCGGGATAGGCGCTATCGGCGTCGCCCGAATCCAGCAACAGGCAGTTTATGGTGGCGGGCAACGCCAGCGATTCACGCAGATGGGCCTGGGTCAGGATCTGGGTGACGCCGCTGTCCTCGATCATGTACGCCAGGCGGTCAGCCGGGTAGGCCGGGTCCAGTGGCACGTAGGCACCGCCGGCCTTGAGGATTGCCAGCAGGCCGATGATCATCTGCGGTGTGCGCTCGACGGCGATGCCGACCAGTACGTCGGGCCGGACGCCTTGCTCGATCAGCCGATGGGCCAATGAGTTGGCTTGTCGGTTGAGCTCGGCATAACTCATGTGCTGCCCTTCAAAGGTCAGGGCGATGGCGTCACCCGTGGCGGCGGCATGGCTTTCGATCACCTGGTGCAGGCAACGCCCGCGGGGCAGTTGGGTCGGCTGGCTGTTCCAGTCGTGCAGGGTTAGCTGGCGTTCATCAGCACTGAGCAATGGCAGCTCGCCGAGGGCGCGTTCAGGTGTTTCGATCAGGCCTTGCAACAGGTTCTGCCAGTGCTCGGCCATGCGCTCGATGGTGTCAGTGCGATAGAGATCACGGCTGTATTCGAAGGTCGCCACTATCTGCTGTTGTGAATAGTCGACATCCAGCGACAGGTCGAACTTGGCCTGGCTGTCGCCTGTGTCGAGAAATTCCAGGGCCAGTTCGCCTTTGGGTGAGATCGGCAGGGCCGGTGAGCCGGTGCGCCAGTTGAACAAGACCTGGAACAAGCCCTGTGCGCCGGGGTGTTGCAGTTGATCGAGGATCAGCTCCAGCGGGTAGTCGGCATGTTCAAGGGCGGCGAGGGACTGCCCGCGCAGATCCCGCAGAAAATCCAGCCCGCTGCGGCTCGAGTCGATTCGCGTGCGATACACCTGGCTGCTGACGAAAAAACCTACCAGGTCTTGGCTTTCATGGCTGTTGCGGTTGGCGTTGGGGACGCCGACGGTGAAATCGTCCTGGTTGCTGTACCGGCCCAGCAACATTTGCCAGGCCCCCAGCGCCACCACGAAAGGCGTCAGCCCCTGGCGTTGGCAGAACGTGTCCAGGGCCCGGGCCATTGCGGGGGCAAGTGACAGATGTACGCGTCCGGCCATATGTTGCTGGCCCGTGGCGCGGGGGAAATCCTGGGGCAGCTCCAACGTGGGCAGGTCCTGCCCCAAGTAGCGACTCCAGTATTCGCCACTGCGTTGGCAGGCCGTGCTTTGTAAATACTCGCCTCGCTGGCGGGTGGCGTAGTCGGCGTATTGCATGGGCAACTGTGGCAGCGGCGATGGATCGCCGAGCAAGGCCCGGGCATAGGCCTGGGTCATGTCCTGCATGAGGATCGTGTTGGACCAGGCATCGGAGACGATGTGATGCATGTTGAGCAACAGCACATGTTCGTCGCTGTCCAGCCTCAGGAGCGTGGCCCGCATCAGCGGCGCGCGGCTGAGATCGAACGGTTGCCGGGCGTGCAGCTCGATGCGCTGTGAGAGCGCCGTGGCACGCGCCTGGGGGGCGAGGGCGCCGAGGTCTTCCCGGTGCAGGACGAGGCAGGCGTCACGCTCGACCACCTGGACCGGCGCGCCGTCGATGTCATTGAACGCGGTACGCAGGATGTCGTGTCGGTCGATGACGCGATTCAGGGCCTGCTCCAGGGCGTCGGCATCGAGCTCACCGCTCAGGCGCAGGGCCCGTGGCAGGTTGTAGGCCGAACGGGCCGGGTCACGCTGGTGCTCCAACCACAAGCGTTGCTGGGCGAAAGACAGGGGGGCGCGGTCCAGTCGGCGGCGGCTGGAGCTGGCGTGCGTGTCGCCCGCCAGGTCATCGAGCAGCAGCGTCAGCAGATCATCATCTAGCAGTTCGTTCATGGTGTTCTCGCGGTAAACAGCATTGCGTCGGGCGGGTTCAGGCAAACGCCGCCGGAGCTTTTTCACTGACCACCTGACCGGCCTGCATCCGGACCAGTTGATCGGCGATGTCGAAATAGCGGTCGTCGTGGGAAATGACGATGATGGTTTTGCCCAGCGCCTTCAGTTCCGGCAGCAGTTCGGTATAGAACACCCGCCGGAACAGCGGATCCTGGTCGGCGGCCCATTCGTCGAACACCAGCACGGGACGCTCCTCGAGCCAGGCATTGAGCAACGCCAGGCGTTTGCGCTGGCCGGTGGACAGATCGGTGGTGCTGAAGGCACCGTCGCGGATACTGACCTTGTGGGCGATTTCCAGGCGCTCCAGGTAGCGGTTGGCGTCCTTGGGCACCTGTTGATCGCCCTGGACCAGCTCATCGAACAGGTAGTAATCGGCAAAAATCGTGGTGAACAACTGGCGATAATCGTCCCGTTGAGCGGCGCCTACCGGCGCGCCGTCGAGAAGAATTTCGCCGCCCTGGGGGAAATAGAGGCCCAGCAGCAGCTTGATCAGCGTGGTCTTGCCTCCACCGTTTTCGCCGACGATGAACACGATGTCACCTTGGGCGATGGACAGGTTGACCGGTCCCAGGGCGAAGGGTTGGCTGCCTTCGACCACCGGGAAGGCGTAGTGCACATCACGCAGTTCCAGCTGTTGGATCGTGGGCTTGCGCAGGTGCTTGTCGTTGAGCAGCAGGTGCGGCTCGGGTGAGGAGAATTGCTCGGCCAGTTCGGCAATGCGCTTGAAGGCGATGTTCGCCCGGCTGATCACCGGCAAGGTCATCACCAGGTATTCCAGCGGGCCCTTCATGTACAACAGCACCAGCACGAAGCCGCTGAGCACGGTTTTATCGATGCCCAGCCACAGTGATTGCAGGGCCAGGACCAGGCCAATGACCACAAAAAACAGCATCGAGCCGAAGGTCTTGGCCACCACGAACGTGTTGACCGAGCGGATGTTGGTCGCGCAGATGTAGTCGGCGGTCGCTTCGATGCGCTGGCTGAACATGCGCTGGCGGCGCGGGCGATGAATGCGCAGTTCCTTGGCCCCGGCGGCGATGGCGCCGTAGTGTTTCTGCAGCGCATCCTCGGCCTCACGGGCCGCTTCGAAACCGCGGATGCCACGGGCACGCGCCAGGTATTGCACGACCGTGCCGATTACCAGCGCCACCAGCAGCAGCAAAAACATCGGCAGTGACAAGTAGGCCAGGTAACCCAGGCAACCGAGGGTGACCGTGAAGGCGATGGCCAGCGGCGCGAAGGAAAACGCGAAGTCGCTGACGGTGTTGACGTCGTGGGTCAAGACCGGAATGAGCCGATGGCTGCGATAGCGTTCGATCTGTTCGATGGGCGCCAGCAGGACTTTCTTGCCCAGGGACTTACGCAGCTCGGCGATGATGTTCTGGCCGACATGGTTGGTGCCGATGTCCGACAGAATCGAGGCCAGCAGCGCCGCCGCGCAAAGCCCGGCGAACGTCGCCAGCAGCCGGGGCGTGGGCGTTGTGGCGGCGTTCAGGGCGTCGTTGATGGTCGCCAGCAGGGCGGTGATGCTCAGGCCGCCCAGCATGCCCAAGAGAATGGAACCTACGACAATCAGCCGGAAGGGTTTGAGCAGGGTGAACATTTCATTGATCACCCCGCGGGTTGGTTGGCTCATGGAGGTTTCCCTGCTTGATGAAAGGGCGAAGGCCAGCGCGGGCATTCACCGCATGGGCTGGAGGACGGCGGCACGCCGGTTGGGGCGCGCCCACCTGTAGAACGATTGGTAGGGGAGGGGATTTAACGAGGAATCGCCTGACACACATTATTGTGGCGAGGGAGCTTGCTCCCGCTGGGCTGCGCAGCAGCCCCAAAAGCCCTCACGCGGTGAGCCAGACAAATAGCGGCAGCCGGTTTCAGGACTGCTGCGCAGCCCAGCGGGAGCAAGCTCCCTCGCCACAAAAGCGGATCTTCAGGCGGGCAGTTGATTACAAATCCCGCGCCACCCGAAAACCAATCCAGTCCCCCCGATCGCTGGGCACCAATGCGTTGCGGTTGCCGGAGCGGGAGAACACCGGGGCTTCGCCCCAGTCATTGCCACGGATACGCTTGAACTCGCACTTTTGTGGCAGGGGATTTAACGAGGAATCGTCTGACACACATTATTGTGGCGAGGGAGCTTGCTCCCGCTCGGTCGCGCAGCGACCGCAAAATCTGGGGCCGCTACGCAGCCCAGCGGGAGCAAGCTCCCTCGCCACAAAAGCGGGTCTTCAGGCGGGCAGTTGATTACATATCCCGCGCCACCCGAAAACCAATCCAGTCCCCCCGATCGCTGGGCACCAGCGCGTTGCGGTTGCCCGAGCGGGAGAACACCGGCGCTTCGCCCCAGTCGTTGCCACGGATGCGCTTGAACTCGCACTTGCCGGTCAGCCAGGCGCTGCCATCGCTCGGTGCGCCGACGTAGCTGTCGTTATAGCAATCGGCCGTCCACTCGTAGACGTTGCCGTGCATGTCGTACACGCCGAAGGCATTGGGCGCGTAGCTGCCGGCCGGTGCGGTGAAGTTGTAGCCATCGGCCGCACCGTAGGTGTTGGCGTGTTGGGCGATGCTGTATTCCTTGCCTGCATCGAACGGAAAGGGGAACGGGCCGGTGCTGCCGCCGCGTGCCGCGTACTCGCGCAGGGATTCGCTGACCAGCCGGTACTGTTTGCCGGTTTTTTTCGACAGCCAGGCCACGTAAGCATTGGCCTCGGCGAAGTCCATGCACACCGCCGGGTGTCGGTCGGTGTATTGCTTGCGTGGGTCGCTGCCCTGGTAATCCGGGATGCCGGCCTTGCAGGCGCGACCGGGACGCTTGTCGCCGTCGGGCATCGTGTAGCCGGTGTCGCGCAGGTAGGCGAACCATTCGCCCTTGAGCACCTGGAAGCGGCTGATCGCCAGGGGCTTGGCAAACGTCACCGGGTGCATCGGACCTTCGTCGGGTTCGCGGCCCACTTCATCTTCCGGGGTACCCATCTGGAAGGTGCCGGTGGGCAGCACGACCATTTCCGGGCAGTCCTTGCAGTCGCGAAAGACCTGACCCGGTTGCGAGGCCTGGGCGCCGGAGGGCAGCAGGGCGGCGAGGGTCAATGCCGGGAGTAGCTTCAACGAAAAACTGTTCATCCGTCTCTCTCGATAAGTCAGGTTCAGAGTGTCTTGTCCAACAAGCCCATGAAGCGATCGATCTCGGCTTCGCTGTTGAGCAACCCCGGCGCGGTGCGGATTACCGGTCCTGCGTCGCGATGCACGGCGTCGGCGATCACGCGGTTCTTCATCAGGTAGGCGGCCACCTCGTCGCTGTCGCGGCCTTTGACCCGGAAGAAGGTGAAACCGGCGGACAGGTCCGGGCTCAGGGGCGTGACCAGCTCGATCTGCGGCAATGCCACCAGCTGTTTTTTCAGGTAGCTGTTGAGGGCGTGAATGCGCGCCTGCACCTCGGCCTTGCCCAGTTGCAGGTGCAGCTTGAAGGCTTCGTCCGCCGCCCAGCGATGCTCGAAGGCGTGGTAGCCGCCCGGCGTCATGGTGGTGGAAAACGCCGTGGCTTCGGAGAAGGTCGGGATGATCGGCGTGACGTACTTGAGCTCTTCGCTGCGGCTGCACACCAGCCCCGTGCCCCGTGGGCCGAACATCCACTTGTGGGTGCCGGCGATGAAGAAGTCGCAGTTCATCGCCGGGAAGCTCAGGTCCTCGACGCCAAAACCGTGGACGCCGTCCACCACGTACACGATGCGCTGCGCCTCGCTGCGGCCCTGGTTGTGCTTGTCCACCAGGGCGCCGATCTTGTCGATCGGCAGCTTCACGCCGCTGCCCGAATGCACCCAGGTCATGCCCAGCACCCGCGTCTCCGGGCGGATGTTGCGGTCGATGGCTATGAGGATTTGTTCGTGACTGGCGTCGTGGGCGTTGTCGAACAGCTTGATCTTGCGCACCCGGGTGCCGCTGCGTTGGGTGCGCAGGTCGAGAATGGTGTGGGTGGCGTAGTGTTCGTGGGCGGTGGTGAGGATTTCCTGGTCGGCCGCCACATGGACGCCGCCGTAGATCATCGCCAGGCCCTCGGTGGTGCTGCCGGTGAGGGCGATTTGCTTCGAGCTTGCTTGCAGGTAACGGCCGGCCCAGATGCGCACGTTTTCCTCACGCTCTTCGGTGACGCCCAGGTCCCAGTCCATCAACAGCCCCGGGTTTTTATCCAGGGCCGCGCGGTGCTTTTCGATGGCCTCGCGCACCGGGCGCGGGTGAGTGGTGACCAGGAAATTGGAGAAGTGCAGGTAGTCCGGGTCCTGGTCGAACAGCGAGCGCAGTTGTGCCCATTTATTCTTGGGCAGCGGCGGCAGAGGATCGGCACTGGCCGTGGCGGACAGGCTGGTGGCCAGGGGCAGGCCGGCGGCGAGGATCCCGGCCTGCTTCAGGAAGGTGCGACGTTCATTCATGGCTGGACGGTCTTCTGGGTCGAGGCGATGGCGGGGCGTGCGGCTTTCTGGACCTGATCCCAGACCCGCAGGAAATTGCCGCCCCACAGTTTGGCGATGTCGGCTTCGGAGTAGCCGCGGGTCAGCAGTTCGGCGGTGACGTTGCGAATGTCGCCGACGTTTTCCCAGCCTTTGACGCCGCCGCCTTCATTGAAGTCGGAGCTGATGCCGACGTGGTCGATGCCGATCTTGCGCACGGTGTAGTCGATGGCGTCCCCCAGGTCCTTGAGGCTGGCCTTGGGTTCTTCTTCCAGAATGGCGTAGAGCTGGCTGGCGTACTGGCCGAACTTCTGCTCGGGCCAGGCGGCGATGATGGGGTCGCCGGGCATCAGTGCCATCGCCAGGTTGGGCAGCGGTTGCAGACCAAAACGCTCGCGCAAGGCGTTGAGTTTGTCCTGGGTTTTTTGTGTCAGGGGGCGCAGGTATTGGGAGAAGCCGACGATCTGCACCACGCCGCCGCTGGCCTTGATCAGTTGCATTTCCTTGTCGCTGAGGTTGCGCGGGATGTCCACCATCGCCCGTGGCGCCGAATGGGAAGCCACCAGCGGCGTGCGGCTCAGCTGCGCGACTTGCTCCAGGGCCGAGGTCGACATTTGCGACACGTCGATGATCACGCCGAGGTCGTTCAGGCGTGTCACCGCTTGCTTGCCGATGTCCGACAGGCCGCCGAGGGCGTCGGGGGAATCGTTGAAGAACGGCAGCGGACGCGAGGAGTCGGCCCAGTCGTTATTGCCGATGTAGCTGAAGCCGAACATGCGCATGCCCCGCGCCGTCCATAGGTCCAGCAGGCTCAGGTCGTGGCCGAGGGGGTAGGCGTTGAGCATGCTGATGAAAATCGCGAACTTGCCTTCGCCGTGCAGGCGGCGGAAATCATCCGGGGTGTAGGCAATGGCGACCTGGTTGGGAAAGTCCCGGACCAGGCCGGTGATGATCTTGTAGCGCACTTCCTGTTGGTTGCGCGCTTCCTCGACGAAACCGGCAGTAGGCTTGTGCGGCGCATTGTCGCCGTTCCACAGCTCGGGCCAGCCGAACACCGTCAGGGCCGCGCCGGACAGCTGCCCGCGGTTGGCTTTGACCAGGTCGAACTGACCGTTGCCGTCCTTGTCGGCTTCGTTACCAGCAGTGCCGAAATCCAGCGGCACGGTGATGTGGCTGTCAAAGGACAGCAGGCGTTCGTGCAGTTCCCGGGCTTCTTTCATCACCTTGACCGGGTAGCCGGGATTGTCCCGCCACCAGTGGTCCCAGGCTGCCAGACCGCCACCGACGGCCAGCGCCAGGGCCAATGGCAGGCCGATGAAAAGAGCCTTTTTCGAACGTCGTGTTGTCATTGCCGATCTCAGTCAGGTTCGCCTTGGAAGGACAGGCGCGGGGGCCTTTGCTATCTGGGGAGAACGAGTGATCGGTGGGGAAATTTAGGCGGCTTCGAGGGCCTCTATAAATTTGTTGGCCCACCCATCGTTCTAGCTTGGATAAAGCCCGTTCCAGGGCTGGACACAGGTAAGGCAATGACGATTTCTCGACGATGGTTCATGGCAGGCCTGGCGCTGACCGGTGCCGCCGTGCCTGCGGTGTATTACGGGCATCGCGAACTGACCCGACCAGACCCCACCATCACCCCCGGCGAAGCCTCGTTCGATGTGGCGGATGTGGCAGGCCTGCGTCGGGCCGATACGTTGCGGGGCATCTGGACAATCCGCTTCACTGGCCGCGATGCTGGCCTCGATGGCTTGCCCCAGGACGGTCTCCAGGTGTTCCTCGATATCGGCCACAAGGGCCGTGGCCTGGTGGGTTACCTCGACACCGCCGAGCGGCTACGCGCCGGGGACGAACCGCGTTATCGGGTGTTGGGCGATTTGGCCGGCACCGACCCCAAGCAACTGAGCTGGCGACTGATCGGCGCCCAGGCTCCGGGCGGCGCGCCGGACTATGAATTCACCATGACCCTGGACGAAGTCTGGGCCGGCTTCGGCAATGCCGGCTCCGCGACGCTCAGCGGTCGTGTGTTGCGGTTGGATCGTCCGCTGGGCCTGCTGGAACTCGACAATCAGTTCATCGCCCGCAAGCAACCATTCCCCGAAGCCCGCGAACGTACGCCGCTGAGCCCGGCGCTGTTGGCTTGGCTGGTGTCGCCAGAACATCGGCTGTTCCACCAGCTCTGGCACGCTTCGCGGGACAAATGGCACACCCTGGACGAAGACAAGCGTAACGCCCTGCGCGGCATCGGTTGGCAGCCCGGCCCACGAGATCAGGAGCGCGACGCCCGCGGCCCGCGCAAGGATCGCAACGGCTCGGGCATCGACTTCTTTTTCATGCACCGGCACATGCTGGGCACGGCGCGTTCTTTCCAGGCGCTGCCGTCGTGGCCACGCTTCCCCTTGCCGCAACCGGAGCTGGAGCGTGATCGCCTTGGCTTCGCCCGCTATTTCGATAACCTCGACGGCACCGCCTTGCCACCGACCTGGCTGGCCGACGGCGATGATCAGTATGCACAGTGGGTGAGCGACATCAAGACCGCCGAGACCTACCACAGCAATTTCCAGGTCTGGGAATCGCGCTACCGCGACCCGCGTTATCTGTCGAAACTGACCCTGGGCCAGTTTGGCTCGGAAGTGGAACTGGGCCTGCACGACTGGCTGCACATGCGTTGGGCCTCGGTGCCGCGTGACCCGTCCAACGGCCACCCGGTGCCGTTCGCTCGTGACCCGGACGACTTCGCCGCGCGCTGGTACGCCCCGGAAAACGACTTCCTCGGTGATCCGTTCTCTTCCCATGTCAATCCGGTGTTCTGGGCCTTCCACGGCTGGATCGACGACCGCCTCGAAGACTGGTTCCGTGCCCACGAACGTTTCCACCCGGGGGAAGTGAGCCGGCTCGAAGTCAGCGGCGTACCTTGGTTCGCCCCCGGCCGCTGGGTCGAAATCGCCGACCCCTGGCTGGGCCCGGACACCCACGGTTGCAACACCACGCCTGGGCTGCAGGCCGGACGCTCGGTGGAGATGGACCCGGAAACCATGAAACTGGCCCTGCGCATCACCTTCGGCAGCGATGACAAAAAGCTCACCGAACTGTTCCGCCGCGTGCCGCAACGGCCGTGGTATGCGCGCAATCTCAAGAGCAAGCCGGTGTAAACCCCGCCCGCCCAAAAAACTGAAGCGAACGCTGTTGTGGCGAGGGAGCTTGCTCCCGCTGGGCTGCGAAGCAGCCCCCAAACCAGCCCCCTCAAAAATATCTGACCCACCGAGGTGCCGGTCATTGGGGCTGCTGCGCAGCCCAGCGGGAGCAAGCTCCCTCGCCACAGGTGTCACTTGGCTTGAGTGCGTTTAGCGCGGCGCGGCGATGTCCAGTGCGCGGTTCGCCAGCAGTTCTGCCAACTCGATCATTTGCTGGATGCCCAGCGCAAAATGGCGCCGCGAGCCGTCCAGTTCAAAAGCCTGCTCGCTTGCCATGACGTTGACCGAAGCCAGGGTTTCGCTGAGGTTGGCCAATAGACATTCCATGTCCGCGCCTTCCGCAACAGTGAACAACTGGCCCGGTGGCGGATTGGGTTTTTCAGGCTTGGGATCGAGGTAAAAGGCGAGGGCGCGGTCGGCGGCTTCGTTGAGTTTTTTCGAATCGTCTGCGGGGGGATTGGGGGTGATCTTGAACATGGTGTAACTCCTAGTATTAGTTTCAGGAGCCGACACTATCGCTACCAAACGATGGGGTGGCGGCCGTACGCGGGTTGGTAGACCGGAGCACTAGGAACCCGGCGCGCCCGAAGACGCCCTGCGCACGGCCACCATGAAACAGACGCCGAGAAAGCATCTGTAGGAGGTGGCGCTTGCGCCTAGTTAACTCGCGGGCTACCAAACCCGATCGCTGAAATCAGCGACCCGGAAACAGTAAAAGCCACGAGCCAGGCGCACAAGCCGGCGGATTCTGGCGCAGTTGTAGGCAATGGCGCAAGGCAGCGTAGCCTCGCTCGGGAGTCCTACATGGCCGGATAAACAGAGCCAGAGCCGAGCACCATTACTGATCTAATAGGATTGTTGAAGGAGGGCGTCACTATGTTGATAACGGTACGGGACGCAATATTAACGTCAAGAGGAATAAAGTGGTAATTGCTGATAGTAGAGGGAATACTGTATCGCAGCTTAAACAACCGTGCAGATACTAATCGATCGGTTGCTAGCGGTAAGTGGGGCCCAACAGATTAATGGAGGAGAAATGTTAAGATCTCATGAAGTATGGAAAGCCATGGATTCACATACTCTTGCTATTTATTTTTGCTTTGAAGATTTAAATAGTGGCGAGTATTGCGTTCAAAACGTTGAATTCTTCCGTCTGCCTTTGGCGCATGAGTATCAGTTAAATGCCCTGAGAAATACGATAGGGCTTTTTATGGAGGAGAGTCCTTTATCTCGCTGCCAATGGCGGCCCTCTCTAGAAGAGGCGATAAAGCTACATGATAAAACTTTTGAGAATTGAATGAAAAATTAACACGCCTGTCATACTTGCGCAAAACTGATCCAGGCACTAAAAGCGGCAACTACATACCTGATTATCAACCGGCTATGGGCTGAACCCGGCTGGGGGTGAGCAGCGACTTTACCCGCACTGTCTGGGCTGCAGTTGTATCCAGGGGGGGGCAAGTGCATGGTGCTACGAGTGTAATCAATGAAAATCAGCAGTATCGAAGCAGGCTCGGGTCTGACATTGAAAACCGAGGGACTTGCGGAGCGGTTTGACTATGAGGTCAGCGTCATGGTCGATGACGCTGGTCTGAAAGAAGGTGCCATCGACTTCATCGACCTCGTCGTTCGCTATGTTGAGGCGGGTTATAGGGTCGCTCCAGATGAAACCTTGGAGTATGGATGTTGGGTCACGAAGATGCATCTGAACGACAAACGAGAGTTGTTGTTTTTTGAGCAGTCGCCGGTGACTGGAGTATATGTACCAGGAATCAGCACCACTCTGAGACTCTGGGCCGAACAGCATGCGGTGTGTGAGAAGGTAGGCGCGGACTACGCCGCACCGACCTTTGACCAGATGATTGTGATCTCAGATGGCATCCTGGAAGGCGATCCTACTGAGGGAGTACGCTATCCCTCCCCTGAACATATGTCAGGTTGGTGGCTTACCACGGACAGATTTGATGGGGATGTAAAAAGTCTGAAGACGGTTCATACCCAGCATGTGTCGGTAAATCGACCAGACTTGGTGAGGTTTTTAGCGCTACCGTTCGGCTACCGATTCCACGCTCCTACGAATGACGTCTGGCTGGATGAAAAAATAAACAACTGATACTGCCTAAATGAGGAGCCCGCCCAGCCGGGCGGGCTCCTGACTTTAACGCGCTGCTTGCTCTGGCGAGCGCGCTGACAGTGGACGCAATGCTCAACGGTGGCGGTGAACAATCGGGCGATGTTTTTAGCTTTGGAGGCTCACCCGGATCGGCAACCCAGATATCGGATGTGCCAACCTCCACGACCTACAATAATGAAAGTAGCAAAGGAGATTTGGCTGACGCTTCAGACAAGAATCAAGGGGCTGACGAGAGTAGTGGCTCTAAATCCTCCTCGTCGTCACCTCGTAAGAAAGATGTTCCGGATCAAGCCGCACCGGGAGAAGTCAAAATAGGTGCAAAGCGAACTCGCGAATATGACTCTAATGGTCAACCCTTAAGGGACTATGACAAGCCCCACCAAGGCTATCAAAAGCCGCACGTCCACGAATGGTCGAATGGGGAGAGAGAACACCCCGGTCGTGATTATTCACCTTGGCCAAGGCAGTAAGGAGAATCTATGGAAAGCTGGGAACTGTTAACAGAGGCTACAATTGATGCTATTCATTTGGAGCAAACAAAGAAAGAGATTCGAATCGACGTGACGTGTAGGTGGAATGGTGAACAGCATAAACAAATTATTGCCAAAGGTGTTGATGACTTTGTTGTCAGCGAGATGCGACTTTCGAACATTATTGATTGCGTATCACATTTTGATGCCGGAGGTGGTGAAGAGGATCAAACCGCGAGGCGCTTGTTCTTTTTAATAAGAGGACACGAGCCTAGTGCTAGTGATTTGAAATGGCCCGTGTTATTAGAGAAATTAGGCCGCATTCGTGATGGCACGTTGAGTTTTATGGAACTTGAGCCTGTTTACGGCGCAACCATTATACTTTTGGCGGAGAGTATTCAGTTGCAACCCTTAGGCGAGTAGCAGTTCTCTAACTTTAAACGGGGCAGCTCAGCCCGGCGGGCGGGAGTACAAAGGTATTCAAACACCGGCCCTCTTGATATACCTTGGCTCGCAACGCGTGCTCAAGCCTCTCTAAGATTTTCCGAGAACTTGAGTCGCGTTCGCTGCGCCCATATTCTGAAACCAGTCGTCACTGCGATAACACCTGCGGCATCTAAGATTATTGCTTTGAAAGCGACGCTCATTACCCGCTCTGCGGACCCGCAGCCACCCCTACTCCACTTGAGTATCTTACCCAAATACCCGCCCGACTATCTGCCGACCTCGCTCCAACCCTGCGGCTAGTAATCGAATTGATTTGTTTTTTTTGCCGGATTACTGGATTACTGATGAACACTGTGCACGCAATTATTTCATGGTATCGAAGTCGATCCCTTTCCATGTATTGCCGTTATCGAAGCGAATATTGCTAACAGGCAAGTACGGCCTCTTTAATCAATATGTCGTCGTATTCTATGATCGTTGCTGCGCTCGTGTTCTTTAATATCACCGTAAGCCCAACCAGCCATCAAGATGGATAACGCGCTTAACTACGCGATATCGGCGAGCGGTTCTAGGGCAGCAGTGCTTCGTGGTTCTCAACCGAAGACGCCATTGGCAGAAGCTCAAGTGCGTGGCGTAGCCATAGGGCTCCTAGTCGTTGGCTTCGGCGGTCTCGACCAACCTGTCAGGTTGAGCGCTCGCCGTCGTACTGTCGCTGAACAATCAGTTCTTTCTTCCGATCACGAAGAACCTGGTGACTCCTTTGGCAAGGTTGTTGTCGATCAGCAAGTAGCCTTCCTTTGCGGCAAGCTAACTCGCGGGCTATTAAACCTGATCGCTGAAATCAGCGACCTGGGAACAGTAAAAGTCATGAGCCAGGCGCATAAGCCGGCGGATTCTGGCGTAGTTGTAGGCAACGACGCAAGGCGACGTAGCCTCGCTCGGGAGTCCTACATGGTCCGATAAACAGAACCAAAGCCGAATACTATTTGTGGCTAGGAGATTCATCTGTGGCGAGGGGATTTATCCCCGCTGGGCTGCGAAGCAGCCCCAAATCAGCTACCCCCAATACACCTGACACACCGAGGTGCCGGCTCTGGGGGCTGCTGCGCAGCCCAGCGGGGATAAATCCCCTCGCCACAAATGTCACTTGGCTTGAATGTGTATTCGAGGCTTACATCACCCGCCAACCCCCACCCAACGCCCTGTACAACGCCACACTCGCCTGTACCCGCGCCAGCCTTAGTTGGACGTTCGTATCCTGGGCGGTATAGAGGGTGCGTTGGGTTTCCAGCACGGTGAGCAGGTCTTCGGCGCCGGCCTGGTAGCGGCGCTGGGCGATGTCGAAGGCGGTCTGGGCCTGGTGCAGTTCTTCGGTTTGCCATTGCCGTTGCTGGTCCAGGCCGTTGATGCTGTTCAGGGCTTTTTCGACGTCGGCGAAGCCGTTGATGATGGCGGCGCGGTAGAGTTCCAGCAGTTCCTCTTGGCGGGCGGTGGCCTTGTCCCGTTCGGCCCTCAGGCGGCCGTTGTTGAAGATCGGCGCGGCCAAACCGGCGGTGAGGTTGTAGACGTTGTTGCGCAGCAACTGGTCGGCGATGTCGGCGCCGGTGCCCAGGCTCAGGCCCAGGGTCACCGAGGGCAGCATGGCGGCGCGGGCCACCGTGATGTCGGCCTGGGCGGCGGTGAGGCGCGCTTCGGCGGCGGCGATGTCCGGGCGGCGGCGGAGCAGGTCGCTGGGTACCCCGGCGTCGATGGAAGGCCACTGCAGGTGTTCGAACTGTTCATCGTCGAGCCTGACCGCCTGCACCGGTTGCCCCAGCAGCGCCGCCAGGGTAATCAGCGCTTCCTTGGCCTGTTGCTGCACTTGGGGCAAGCGGCGTTGCTGCGCCGCCACCAGGCTTTTTTGCTGGGACAGTTCCAGGGCCGTGGCGCTGCCGGCGTCGTAGCGGGTCTGCACCAGCTCGAGCACACTTTCGGCGTTGGCGAGATTCAGTTCGGCGATGCGCTGCTGTTCGCGCAGGGACAACGCCTGGGTGTAGCTGTTGGCGACCGCGCTGAGCAAGGTCAACTCCACGGTCGCCCGGTCGAACTGACTGGCCGAGAGCGTGCTCAGCGCACTGTCCCGGGCCGCCCGTTTGCCGCCCCAGAAGTCCAGCTCATAGGTGGCACTGAGGTTGGCGTCGTAGTAGTCGATGGTGCGGTTGTCCCGGTCGACGTCCAGTTGGCTGTAGCCTTTGCCGCGCAACAACTCCTGGCGATTGCCGTTGAGCCCGGCTGTGACTGCCGGCAGCAACGGCGCGCCGGCGATCACCGCGCTGGCCTGGGCTTGGCGAACCCGGGCCATGGCGGCGGCGAGGTCGTGGCTGTCCAGGCGCGCCTGTTCGATCAGCCGGTTCAACTGTGGGCTGCCGAAGCGCGTCCACCATTGCTGGTTATCGGCGCGAACGCTGGGCGTATCGAGGCTCTGCCAGGCCGGTGGTGGCTGGATACCGCTGTCTGGTGGCGACAACGGGCTGGCGCAGGCCGCCAGTAACAGGCTGGCGGCCAGGAGGGTCAGGGGCGCTTTCATGGGATGAGGTTCATTCACTGGTGAGGGCCGCGACCGGGTCGAGGCGGGCGGCCTTGCGGGCGGGCATGAAACCGAAGACAACGCCGGTGACCAGGGCGCAGCCAAAGGCGCCGAACACCGCCAGCCATTCGAACGCCACGGCGATCTTGCCCAGCAGCAATGCACCGCCCACCAGCAGGGCCAGGCCGATACCCGCCAGCCCGCCGACCACCGAGAGCATCACCGCTTCGGTGAGGAACTGGCGCAGGATATCGCGCTGCCGGGCGCCGGTGGCCATGCGGATGCCGATCTCGCGGGTGCGTTCGCGCACGGTCATGAGCATGATGTTCATCACGCCGATGCCGCCCACCAACAGCGAAATCGCCGCGATGGCGCCGAGCATCAGCGACAGCGTGCCCTGGGTGCGGGCTTCGGCCTGGATCATCGCGGCGTTGTTGGTCAGTTCGAAATCCTGCTTGCCGTCATGCAGGCGCAACAGCGTTCGGGAGACGGCTTGCTCGGCTTCCTTGACCTTGCCCGCGTCCTTGGCGGCGATCACCACGTACTCGGGATGACGACTGCCGAACAGCCGCACGCTGGCGGCGGAGTAGGGCACGGCGACGCGGTCGTCGGCGTCCGAATCCCCGGAGCTGGCGCCTTTTTCGGCTAGCACGCCGACCACCTGGAACGGCATGTTCTCGATCAGGATGTAGCGGCCGACGGGGTCGGCGACGTCCTTGAACAGTTTCTGCCGGACCCGGTAGCCGATCACCGCCACTGCGGCAGCGCTACGCTCATCGGCCTCGCTGAAGTAACTGCCCTGGGCCACCGGCCAATTGAAGATGATCGGGAAATTCGTGTCGTTACCGCCGACGTAGCTGGTGTGGTCGAGGTTGCCGAAACGCACGCTGGCGTCGGCGCCGTTGACCGGCATGATCCGCTGCACTTCGGGCAGGGCGGCAAGGGCGGCCAGGTCGTATTCGCTGATGATGCCCTTGGCCGCGCGCGGGCTGGGTGCGGTGCCGTTGAGGTAGATGATGTTGGAGCCGAAGGCGCCCATCTGGGCCATGACCTGGCGCTTGCTGCCTTCGCCCACCGCCAGCATCACCACCACCGAGGCCACGCCGATGACGATGCCGAGCAAGGTCAGGGCGGTGCGAAAGCGGTTGATCCACATCACCCGCCACGCCGCCTGTACCGCGTCCACCAGCTCGCCTTTCCAGGCGCCGTTGTGTTCGCTGCCGGCACTCAGGCGCTGGCGCAGGTCCACGGCTTGCAGGGCCTTGGGGTTGGCGTGCACTTCGTGTGGCGAAGAGGGGGCGTTGTCACTGATGATCAGCCCATCGCGGATCTCGATGATGCGCTTGGCCCGGGCCGCCACTTCGCGGTCGTGGGTGATCAGGATCACCACGTGGCCCTGGCTCGCCAGTTCGTCGAGCAAGGCCATGACCTCGATACCGCTCTGGCTGTCGAGGGCGCCGGTGGGTTCGTCGGCGAGGATGATGTGGCCGCCGTTCATCAAGGCTCGGGCGATCGACACCCGTTGCTGCTGGCCGCCGGACAACTGATGCGGACGGTTGCCGGTGCGGCTGGCCAGGCCCAGGCGCTCGAGCAGGGCGCTGGCGCGGGCGTGGCGTTCGGCGGCGGAGGTGCCGGCGTAGATGGCCGGCATTTCGACGTTTTCCTGGGCGGTGCCGGACGGGATCAGGTGATAGCCCTGGAACACGAACCCGAAGGCCTCGCGCCGCAGCCAGGCCAATTCGTCGCTGCCCAGGTGGGCGACGTCTTCACCGGCGAAACGGTACTCGCCGCTGGTGGGGCGGTCGAGGCAACCGAGGATGTTCATCAGGGTCGATTTGCCGGAGCCGGACGCGCCGACAATCGCCAGGAACTCGCCAGCGTGAATCGACAAATCGATGCCGCGCAGCACTTCCACCCGGGGGCTGTCGCCACCGCCGTAGGCCTTGCGAATATCCCGCAGTTCGATCAGGGGCGTGTTCATTCAGCCTCCGCTGCCGGTGGCTGGGCCGATCAGCACCTGTTCGCCCTCGCTCAGGCCGTCGACGATCTGGATGCGCAGTCGATCGCTGACGCCAGTGCGAACGGTCCGCGACTGGACATCGCCGTTGTCGGCCAGCACCCGCACCTGGCCGGCGTTGTCCTGTAACGCAGCGGTGGGCACGGTCAGCACGTTTTGGGCCTGGGCGGCGACGAAAAACACTTGGGCGGTCATGTCGGTCATCAGGCTGCGGTCGGCGTTGTCCACGTCGAGCAGCACGGTGTAGAGCACCACCCGTTCGCTGCCACTGCGACCACCGGTCGGGCTGCCACCCTGGCTGGCTTCCAGCGGGCGTGGCGGCACCGGGAGGATCTGGCGCACGGTGCTGCTCCAGCGACGGGTGCCACCGGACAGGGTGGTGAAATAGGCGGTCATGCCCGGTTTGACGTGGCCGATGTCGGCTTCCGAAACTTCGGCCCAGACCGTCATCGGCGACAGCCGGGCGATGCGCAGGATCAGCGGGGTTTGCTGCTGGGCGTTGAGGGTCTGGCCTTCCCGCGCGCCGACGGCGACCACGGTACCGCTCATGGGCGCATAGATCCGCGTGTAGCCCAGCTCGGCCTCGTCGCTGCGCAGGCTGGCCTGGGCCTGGCGGATCTGGGCCTGGAACATGTCGATGCGCGCCTGGGTCGCCCGCACTTCGGCCTGGGCGGTCTGCACGTCTTCCTCGCGGGTGGCGCCGCCGGCCTTGAGTTGCTGCTGGCGGCGGAATTTCTGCTGCGCCAGGTCGTGCTGGGCGCGCTGTTCCTGGAGCTGGGCCTTGAGGTTTTCAATCGAGAAGCGTCCGGCGTCCAACCTGGCTTTTTGTGTGGAGGGGTCGATTTCGACCAGGAGCTGGCCTTCGCGCACTTCGTCGCCGGCTTCCACATGAATCTTCTGGATCTGCCCGGACGCCTGGGCGCCGACGTCGACATAACGCCGCGGTTGCAGGGTGCCCAGGGCGGTGACGCTGTTTTCGATATCGCCACGGGTGACGGGCGCGGTGACCAGGGGCGCCCGGCTTGGCGCGACCGCTTGCCACGCGGCGAAGGCCACGGCCGGAAGCAGGGCGAAAGTGAGAAGCCAGGCGCGTCGGGTAGGGCGGGGACGTTTCATGCGGGGTTCCGGCCGGTGATATCGGGTCCGTCGCAGGCAGGGCAGGGACGGGAGGCTGTTCTGGTAAACGAGCGCTTGGGGCGGGAATTTACTGGGTTGAAACACTTGGCAGCAGGTTGGCGAATCAGCCGAAGCGACCCCGAACCCTGTGGCGAGGGAGCTTGCTCCCGCTGGACTGCGCAGCAGGCCCAAAACAGACGCCTCCATGAACCTGGAGGATCCGGGACTCAGGTTTCAGGGCCGCTTCGCGCCCCAGCGGGAGCAAGCTCCCTCGCCACAAAAGCCAGGGGCCGACACCTCGTCAACTGAACGAATCAGCT
>NZ_FMTR01000053.1:0-1726 GCF_900100135.1 Pseudomonas sp. NFACC05-1
CGGTCGGTGTGGCGGTCAGCGTCACGCTGGTGGTGTCGTTGACGTCGCTGACGATGGTGCTGACTGGCGCGGTGTTTGGCGCAATGGCTTCCAGGGTGCCACCGGAGGCCGACGCAATCGACTCCGTCACCGTCGTCGGACCCTGGTAAACATCGTTACCCACAGCAACATCGAGCACGCCCGAGCTTGCGCCAGCGGCGATGGTGATGGTCTTGTCGCTGTCGAGCGTGACCGTCACAGGACCGTTTTGTGCGGTGACTGGATTGCCATTGGCATCGGTCAACGTGGCGGTGTAAGTGATGGTGCCGTTTTCGTTCACGGTCGGTGTGGCGGTCAAGGTCACGGTGGTGGTGTCGTTGACGTCACTGATCACAGTGCTGACCGGCGCGGTGTTTGGAGCAATGGCTTCCAAGTTACCGCCCGATGCCGAGGCAATCGATTCGGTAACCGTCGTCGGGCCTTGGTACACGTCGTTGCCGACGGCCACATCCAACGCCCCCGAGCTTGCGCCGGCAGCGATGGTGATGGTTTTGCCGCTGTCCAGGGTGACGGTGACCGGACCATTCTGCGCGGTGACTGGGTTGCCGTTGGCATCGGTCAGGGTCGCGGTGTAGGTGATGGTGCCGTTTTCGTTCACGGTTGGCGTAGCGGTCAGCGTCACCGTGGTGGTGTCGTTGACGTCGCTGACGATGGTGCTGACCGGTGCGGTGTTTGGAGCAATGGCTTCCAGGTTACCGCCCGTGGCAGTACTGATGCTTTCGGTGACGGTGGTTGGGCCTTGGTACACGTCGTTGCCAACGGCTACGTCCAATACGCCCGAGCTTGCGCCCGCCGCGATGGTGATCGTTTTACCGCTTTCCAGCGTGACAGTGACCGGACCATTTTGCGCCGTAACTGGGTTGCCGTTGGCGTCGGTCAGCGTAGCGGTGTAGGTGATCGTGCCGTTTTCATTCACGGTCGGTGTGGCGGTCAAGGTCACCGTGGTGGTGTCGTTGACATCGCTGACGACGGTGCTGACCGGAGTCGTGTTTGGTGCGATGGCCTCCAGGTTGCCACCGGATGCCGAGGCGATCGATTCGGTAACCGTTGTTGGACCCTGGTAAACATCGTTACCCACAGCAACATCGAGCACGCCCGAGCTTGCGCCAGCGGCGATGGTGATGGTCTTGCCGCTGTCCAGGGTGACGGTGACCGGACCATTTTGCGCGGTGACCGGGTTGCCATTGGCATCGGTCAACGTCGCGGTGTAGGTGATGGTGCCGTTTTCGTTCACGGTCGGTGTGGCGGTCAGCGTCACCGTGGTGGTGTCGTTGACATCGCTGACGATGGTGCTGACCGGCGCGGTGTTTGGAGCAATGGCTTCCAAGTTGCCGCCCGATGCCGAGGCAATCGACTCAGTAACCGTCGTCGGACCTTGGTAAACATCGTTGCCAACAGCCACATCCAACACGCCCGAACTTGCGCCGGCCGCGATGGTGATGGTTTTACCGCTGTCGAGGGTCACGGTAACCGGACCGTTTTGCGCGGTGACCGGATTGCCGTTGGCATCGGTCAACGTCGCGGTATAGGTGATCGTGCCGTTTTCGTTCACGGTTGGCGTGGCGGTCAAGGTCACCGTGGTGGTGTCGTTGACGTCGCTGACCACAGTGCTGACTGGCGCGGTGTTCGGGGCGATGGCTTCGAGGTTACCGCCCGTGGCGGTACTGATGCTTTCGGTGACGGTGGT
>NZ_FMTR01000033.1:0-37953 GCF_900100135.1 Pseudomonas sp. NFACC05-1
GTCCCACTTCAATTTTGGGTTTGCCACTCAACCAACCGCGCCGCCAGCGCCTTGGCCTGGCTCGCCACGTCGGTCACGGCGGTGCTTTCCCACCACATCCCCCGCAACGGCGGCCCCATGGCGAACAGCCGCTGGGCGGGGGCCCCTTGGGCGTCCAGCACCGCACCGTCAGGCCGGGCGGCAATGCCCAGGGCCAGCGGCCCCGGCTGGATCAGACCGCGAGCCAGCAACTGCTGCGGCAACGGTCGCGCCACGCGGCGCCAGTCATATTCAATACCGCTGGAGTTGATCAGCGCCGCGCCCTGCACCACGGTCAGCCCGGCCTCACCCCGACGGCGGATGCGGATACCCACCGTGCCCTCGGCGGACGCCGCCAGCCCCTTGAACGATGCCGCCTGGATCCGCAACCGCCCTTCTTCATGCAGACGCGCCACCAGTTCGGCGCTCAGCGGTGGCGAACGATGGTGGTGGCTCTCCCACCATGGCCGTACATGCCGGACGAACTGCCGGCGTTGCACATCGCTGGCCTGGCTCCACAAGCGCCCGATGTGGGCGCGCACCGTGTCCAGCGGCGCCTGCCAATCAATGCCCTCGGCCTGGGCCCGGCGGCATTGCTCGCGCAGGGCCCGCATCAACTGAAGTGGCGACCGCAGGCTGTGATCGTCGGCGAGGAAATCCACCCAGGCGGGTGGCTGGCGGCGCACATGAGGCAACAAACCATGACGGGAAAACACTTCGATCGGGCCACGGTGCCCGGCCTGCTCCAGGGACACCACGGCATCGACCATGGTCAGCCCCGAGCCGATGATCAGCACCGTGGACTGCGGATCGAGCTGGCGCATCGCAGCCACATCCCAGGGGTCCAGGGCTGCGGCATTCAAGCCGCTGGATTCGGTTTGCGGGGTGCGTGCCGCCGGGAACATGCCGGTGGCCAGCACCGCGAAACGGCCACGTAAGAGTTGGCCGTCGTCCAGCGTCACCATCACGGCATCGTCGGCAACCCGTAGGTCCACGGCCTCCCCACGCACGTGCTCGGCAGTCGAACCGTTTCGTGCGCCCAACTCGCGAGCCTCGGCCAGCCGTTGTTGCACATAGAGGCCAAACATCCCCCGGGGCGGGAACAACTCGCTGACCGGTACATGCTGCTGATCCGACTCGGGCCAGCCGCCGGCTTCGATGAATGCGGTAAGCCATTGGGTCAGGTCGTCGGCGTTGTCCGGGTCGACGCTCATGCGCGCCGCGTTGCCGTTCAAGGTGTGCCCCAGCTCCACGGCACTGTAGGCCTCGCCCCGACCCAACTCAACGCGCGGTTCGACGATCATTACCTCGCGTCGGCCCGGCAGGCGCAGCAACTGCGCGGCCAGCATGGCACCGCTCAGGCCACCGCCGATGATCAGGATATCGGCTTGGCGGGTGAGGCTGCTCGTCTGTCGATCCAACGCTGTGTCCATGCCGCTCTCCAGGGATCAAATCACCACATTGCGTACGAATCTCGCCGCCACCGGCCCATCGTTGCGATAGGCATGGGGCTGGTTGCTGGCGAACATGAAAAACTCCCCGGCACCAATCCGGCGTTCCTCACTGCCCAACAGCAGCGTCAGGCAGCCCTCGAAGACATAAAGCTGCTCGCTCCAACCGTCGGCGTCGGGTTCGCAATGGTAATGCTCGCCGGGCTCCAGGCGCCATTCCCAGAGTTCGACTTCGCGGCTGGCGGTGGCTTTTGCCAGCAATACGGCTTTGCTGCCCGCGATGGTGCCGGCCCAGGCCAGCTCGTTGATGCGGCTCGGATCGCGGGCGTCGGGCGCCTGGATCAAGTCGCTGAAGGCTACGTCGAGGGCTTCGGCCACCCGGTCCAGGGTGGTCAGGCTGACGTTCTTTT
Source organism: Pseudomonas sp. NFACC05-1 (assembly GCF_900100135.1). Classification (NCBI taxonomy): domain Bacteria; kingdom Pseudomonadati; phylum Pseudomonadota; class Gammaproteobacteria; order Pseudomonadales; family Pseudomonadaceae; genus Pseudomonas; species Pseudomonas sp. NFACC05-1. The sequence goes on from NZ_FMTR01000033.1 coordinate 1,880, forward strand.
CCCCGGCCTCGATGGCCACCAGCATGCGCCGGCTGACCCCGGACAATTCCGCCAGCGCGGTCTGGCTGAGCTGCGCGGCATGGCGCAGACGACGGATGTTCTGGCTGACGTGTTGCAGGACGGAAGCCCGCTGGCCGGATTCTTTGTGCACTATATTGCTCACATGGTAGGGCTGCGCATTATACTGCCCAACTTCGGGCGCATTGTGCGTCCGCCTCAAGTGGCGCGCAAGGTCATGGCATCGGTGAATTCCCCTCAAGCTTCCTCCCGTTTCTCAAGGTTCAGCAAGGCCGAATGCGTGCTGGTGCTGATCACCATGATCTGGGGTGGGACCTTCCTGCTGGTGCAGCACGCCATGACGGTCAGCGGGCCGATGTTTTTCGTTGGCCTGCGCTTTGCCGCCGCGGCGGCGTTTGTCGCGCTGTTTTCCTGGCGGCATCTGCGGGACCTGACCCTCTTCGAACTCAAGGCCGGCTGCTTTATCGGCGTGGCGATCATGCTCGGCTACGGCCTGCAGACCGTCGGCCTGCAAACCATCCCCAGCAGCCAATCGGCGTTCATCACCGCGCTTTACGTGCCATTCGTGCCCTTGCTGCAATGGCTGGTGTTGGGCCGTCGACCGGGCTTGATGCCGAGCATCGGCATCATGCTGGCGTTTACCGGGTTGATGCTGGTGTCGGGCCCGGCCGGAGCCTCGCTGAACTTCAGCCCCGGTGAAATCGCCACGTTGATCAGCGCCATCGCGATTGCCGCCGAAATCATCCTGATCAGCGCCTATGCCGGCCAGGTCGATGTGCGCCGGGTAACCGTGGTGCAACTGGCAAGCACCGCGGTGCTGGCGTTTCTGATGGTGGTGCCGACCCAGGAAGCGATCCCGGCGTTCTCCTGGCTGCTGCTGGTCAGCGCCGTTGGCCTGGGAGCCGCCAGTGCAGCCATTCAGGTGGCGATGAACTGGGCGCAGAAAAGCGTCTCGCCCACCCGCGCCACGCTGATCTATGCCGGCGAGCCGGTGTGGGCCGGCATTGCCGGGCGCCTGGCGGGCGAACGGTTGCCGGCGATTGCCTTGTTCGGCGCGGCGCTGATCGTCGCGGCGGTGATTGTCAGTGAGTTGAAGACCCGCAACAAAGACACCATCCCAGTCGATGAAGGGCTTGAACAGGAAGGTTGAGGCCGGCCAGCAATCCATTGTTCGCCGAAAAAACCACCACCCTCGACAGTGGCCATCCCGACATTGACGGCGCGTGCAAGGTCATCTGGAACCCTGCAAGGTCGGAAAACCCCACCTACCTTGTAGGATTCTGCGACACCCTCGCGGTTGGTGATCGGGAATACGCCACGTATGATCCCTCACAACCTCCCGCCGAATAGAAGCCTATGTCACTGATAGTTCTATTGCTTTTGCCCTTCATCGGCAGCTGTGTCGCGGCGCTGCTGCCGCATAACGCCCGTAACGCCGAATCACTGCTGGCCGGCCTCGTCGCCCTGGCCGGCACGGTTCAGGTGGCCTTGCTGTACCCGCAGATCGCCGACGGCGGTGTGATCCGTGAGCACTACACCTGGTTGCCCAGCCTGGGCCTGGACTTCGTGCTGCGCCTGGACGGGTTCGCCTGGCTGTTTTCGTTGCTGGTGCTGGGCATCGGCACGCTGGTGTCGCTGTACGCTCGCTACTACATGTCGCCGGACGATCCGGTGCCGCGCTTCTTCGCCTTCTTCCTGGCGTTCATGGGCGCCATGCTCGGGCTGGTGATCTCCGGCAACCTGATCCAGATGGTGTTCTTCTGGGAACTGACCAGCCTGTTCTCCTTCCTGTTGATCGGCTACTGGCACCACCGCGCCGACGCTCGGCGCGGTGCCTATATGGCGTTGATGGTGACCGGTGCCGGCGGGCTTTGCCTGCTGGCGGGGGTGATGCTGCTCGGCCATGTGGTGGGCAGCTATGACCTGGACAAGGTCCTGGCCGCCGGCGACCTGATCCGGGCCCATGCCCTCTACCCTATCCTGCTGCCGCTGATCCTGGTCGGCGCCCTGAGCAAAAGCGCGCAATTTCCTTTCCACTTCTGGCTCCCCCATGCCATGGCCGCGCCCACGCCGGTGTCGGCGTATCTGCACTCGGCGACCATGGTCAAGGCCGGGGTGTTCCTGCTGGCGCGGCTGTGGCCGTCGCTGTCGGGTAGCGAAGAGTGGTTCTACATCGTCGGCGGCGCAGGCGCCTGTACGTTGCTGCTAGGCGCCTACTGCGCGATGTTCCAGAACGACCTCAAGGGTCTGCTGGCCTACTCCACCATCAGCCACCTCGGGCTGATCACCCTGCTGTTGGGCCTGAACAGTCCGCTGGCGGCCGTGGCGGCGGTGTTTCATATCCTCAACCACGCCACCTTCAAGGCGTCGCTGTTCATGGCCGCCGGGATCATCGACCACGAAAGCGGCACCCGGGATATCCGCAAACTCAGTGGCCTCGTGCGGCTGATTCCGTTCACCGCCACACTGGCCATGGTCGCCAGCGCAGCGATGGCCGGGGTACCGCTGCTCAATGGTTTCCTGTCCAAGGAAATGTTCTTCGCCGAGACCGTGTTCATTTCTGCCACGGCCTGGGTCGAACTGGCGCTGCCGATCATCGCCACCATCGCCGGGACCCTCAGCGTCGCCTACTCCTTGCGGTTCACCGTGGATGTGTTCTTCGGCCCCGCCGCCACCGACCTGCCCCATACCCCCCACGAACCACCGCGCTGGATGCGCGCCCCAGTGGAATTGCTGGTGTTCACCTGCCTGGTGGTGGGGATCTTTCCGGCCCAAGTGGTCGGCTCGTTGCTCGCGGCAGCCGCGTTGCCGGTGGTGGGCGGCACGCTGCCTGAATACAGCCTGGCGATCTGGCACGGCCTGAACGCACCGATGATCATGAGCCTGGTGGCCATGTCCGGCGGTATCGTCCTGTACCTGCTGCTGCGCAATCAGTTCCGGCAAGGCCACATCAAGCACCCGCCGTTCATTGGCCGGCTCAGTGGCAAGCGACTGTTCGAGCGTTGCCTGGTGTTGATGATGCGCCAGGGGCGGCGCCTGGAACGGCTGATCAGCACCCGCCGCCTGCAGGCCCAATTGTTCTGGCTGGTCCTCGCTGCGGTGCTTGCCGGGCTGATTCCGATGCTGCACAGCACATTGGTCTGGGGCGACCGGCCGAAGATCCCCGGTTCCATCGTCTTCGTCAGCCTGTGGCTGCTGGCGATCGCCTGTGCCCTGGGCGCGGCCTGGCAGGCCAAGTATCACCGGCTCGCGGCCCTGACCATGGTCAGTGTCTGCGGCCTGATGACCTGCGTGACCTTCGTCTGGTTCTCCGCCCCCGACCTGGCCTTGACGCAACTGGTGGTGGAAGTGGTGACCACCGTGCTGATCCTGCTGGGCCTGCGCTGGCTGCCACGGCGGATCGAGGACGTCTCGCCGCTGCCCAACAGCGAGCGGCGCGCGCGCATCCGGCGCCTGCGGGACTTGCTGCTGTCCATCGCGGTGGGCGGCGGCATGGCGTTGCTCTCCTACGCCATGCTGACGCGGCAGACGCCCAACGACATTTCTTCGTTCTACCTCAGTCGCGCCCTGCCCGAAGGCGGTGGCAGCAATGTGGTGAACGTGATGCTGGTGGACTTCCGCGGCTTCGACACCCTGGGGGAAATCACCGTGCTGGTGGCGGTGGCCCTGGCGGTGTTCGCCCTGCTGCGGCGTTTCCGCCCACCTAAGGAAAGCATGCAGCTACCGGCGCAACAGCGTCTGCTGGCGCCGGACGTGGTCACCGACCTGGTCAACCCGCGCCATGCCAGCGACACCGCATTGGGCTTCATGATGGTGCCGTCGGTGCTGGTGCGCCTGCTGCTACCAATCGCCCTGGTGGTGTCGTTCTACCTGTTCATGCGCGGCCACAACCAACCGGGCGGTGGCTTCGTCGCCGGGCTGGTGATGTCGGTGGCGTTCATCCTGCAGTACATGGTCGCCGGTACCCAGTGGGTCGAGGCGCAAATGAGCCTGCGGCCGCTGCGCTGGATGGGCACCGGGCTGTTGTTCGCCACCGCCACCGGCCTGGGAGCGATGGCCGTGGGGTATCCGTTCCTGACCACCCACACCTGGCATTTCGAATTACCGCTGCTGGGTGATCTCCATGTGGCCAGCGCGCTGTTTTTCGATATCGGCGTGTACGCCGTGGTGGTCGGCTCCACCCTGTTGATCCTCACCGCCCTGGCGCACCAGTCGGTGCGGGCCCATAAGCCGGGCCTGCAAGCCAAACCCGTCGCCCCCGTCAAAGGAGCCACCGCCTGATGGAAGAAGTCATCGCAATCGCAATCGGCGTACTGGCCGCCTCCGGGGTCTGGTTGATCTTGCGGCCACGGACCTTCCAGGTGGTCATGGGCCTGTGCCTGCTGTCCTACGGCGTCAACCTGTTCATCTTCAGCATGGGCAGCCTGTTCATCGGCAAGGAGCCGATCATCAAGGATGGCGTACCCCAGGACCTGCTGCACTACACCGACCCACTGCCCCAAGCCTTGGTGCTGACGGCCATCGTGATCAGCTTCGCCATGACCGCGCTGTTCCTAGTGGTGCTGCTGGCCTCCCGGGGCCTGACCGGCACCGACCACGTGGACGGCCGGGAGCCCAAGGAATGATGTTGACGCCTCATCTGATCGCCGCGCCCATCCTGCTGCCGCTGCTGACCGCCGCGCTGATGTTGATGCTGGGCGAGAAACACCGCCCGCTCAAGGCGCGGATCAACCTGCTTTCCAGTCTGCTGGGCCTGGGCATCGCCGTGCTGTTGTTGTACTGGACCCAGGACCAGACCCTGCCCGCGTCCATTGGCGTGTACCTGCCGGGCAACTGGCAGGCACCGTTTGGCATTGTGCTGGTGGTCGATCGCCTGTCGGCGCTGATGCTGGTGCTGACCGGCATCATCGGCGTCTGCGCCCTGCTCTTCGCCACGGCCCGCTGGCACGGCGCCGGTGCGAGCTTCCACGCGCTGTTCCAGATCCAGTTGATGGGTCTCTACGGCGCCTTCCTGACAGCGGACCTGTTCAACTTGTTCGTGTTCTTCGAAGTGCTGCTGGCGGCCTCCTACGGCTTGATGCTGCACGGCTCGGGCCGGGCGCGGGTGTCGTCGGGGCTGCATTACATTTCCATCAATCTGTTGGCCTCATCGCTGTTCCTGATCGGCGCGGCATTGATCTATGGCGTCACCGGCACCTTGAACATGGCCGACCTGGCCCTGAAGGTACCCCTGGTGCCGGAAGCCGACCGTGGCTTGCTGCACGCCGGGGCCGGCATCCTTGCAGTGGCGTTCCTGGCCAAGGCCGGCATGTGGCCGCTGAACTTCTGGCTGGTGCCGGCCTACAGCGCCGCCAGCGCACCGGTGGCGGCGCTGTTTGCGATCATGACCAAGGTCGGCGTCTACACGATCCTGCGCCTGTGGACGTTGCTGTTCTCCGGCCAAGCCGGCGCCTCGGCGTATTTCGGTGCCGACTGGCTGGTCTACGGCGGCATGGCGACCATCGTCTGCGCCGCCATCGCCATTCTCGCGGCCCAACGCCTGGAGCGCATGGCGAGCCTGAGCATCCTGGTATCGGCCGGGATCCTGTTGTCAGCCATCGGCTTCGCCCAACCCAACCTGGTGGGCGCAGCGCTGTTTTACCTGGTGAGTTCGACCCTGGCGCTCTGCGCGCTGTTCTTGCTGGCCGAGCTGATCGAGCGTTCGCGCTCGGCCAATGAACTGACCCTGGACGATGACTTCGACACCTTGCCGCGACCGCTGGAAGCCCTGCAACCGCCCAAGGGCATCAACCTCGATGACGAGCAGAAAGCCGTGGTCGGGCAAGTGATTCCCTGGACCATGGCCTTCCTTGGCTTGAGCTTTATCTTCTGTGCGCTGTTGATTATCGGCATGCCGCCGTTGTCGGGGTTCATCGGCAAGCTGAGCCTGCTCAGCGCCCTGCTCAATCCCCAGGGGCTCGGTGCCAGCGCCGGGGCACTGCTGTCGAACCAGGCCTGGGGCTTGTTGGCGTTATTGATCCTGTCGGGGCTGGCCTCGTTGATCGCCTTCTCGCGCCTGGGCATCCAGCGCTTCTGGACGCCGCAGGAGCGACCCTCGCCATTGCTGCGGCCGTTCGAATGCCTGCCAATCATCGTGCTGCTGGGCCTGGGCATCGCCCTGACTTTCAAGGCCGAGCCGTTGCTGCGCTACACCCAATCCGCTGCCGATGCGCTGAACAACCCGGAACATTATGTGATGTCGGTACTCGCCACCCGCGCCGTGCCCAACCCAGAGACCCGCGCCGCGTTGCAGGAGGTGCAGCCATGAAGCGCCTGTTTCCCGCCCCGTGGTTGTCCCTGGCGTTGTGGTTGCTGTGGCTGGTGTTGAACGTGTCCGTCAGCGCCGGTCATCTGCTGCTGGGCGCTGCGCTGGGCTTCCTGGCCCCGTTGATGATGCGCCCGTTGCGCCCGCGGCCCATCCGTATCCGCCGGCCGAGGGTGGTGTTGCGCTTGTTCCTGCTGGTGGGCCGGGATGTGCTGGTGTCCAACGTGGCGGTGGCCTGGGGTGTGCTGAACGCCGGGCGCCGCCCGCCTCGCTCGCGGTTCATCAAGGTGCCGCTGGACCTGCACGACGCCAATGGACTGGCCGCGCTGTCGATGATCACCACGGTGATTCCGGGGACGGTCTGGTCGGAACTGGCCCTGGACCGCAGCATCCTGTTGATGCATGTGTTCGATCTGGAGGACGAGGCGTCATTCATCGCGCATTTCAAGGCCACCTACGAGCGCCCGTTGATGGAGATTTTCCAATGAGCCCCTTGCTGTCCAATGCGATCCTGTTGAGCCTGTTCCTGTTCTCCCTGGCGATGGTGTTGACCCTGCTGCGGCTGTTCAAGGGCCCGTCGGCCCAGGACCGGGTACTGGCCCTGGACTATCTGTACATCGTGGCGATGCTGATGATGCTGGTGCTGGGCATCCGATATGCCAGTGACACCTATTTCGAGGCGGCCCTGCTGATCGCCCTGTTCGGCTTTGTCGGCTCGTTTGCCCTGGCCAAGTTCCTGTTGCGTGGCGAGGTGATCGAATGACCGGCGAATTGTCGATGTGGGTGGAAATCCCGGTGGCGATCCTGCTGGTGCTCAGCAGTCTGTTCGCCTTGATCGGGGCGATCGGCCTGGTGCGCTTGAAGGACTACTTCCAGCGCATGCACCCGCCGGCCCTGGCTTCCACGCTGGGGGCCTGGTGCGTGGCGCTGGCTTCGATCGTGTATTTTTCGGCGCTCAAATCCGGGCCGGTGCTGCACGCCTGGCTGATACCGATCCTGCTGTCCATCACCGTCCCGGTGACCACCCTGCTGCTGGCCCGGGCGGCGTTGTTTCGCAAGCGCATGGCGGGGGATGATGTGCCGGCGGAAGTGAGCAGCCGCAGCACAGAGGACGGTCGCTAATCCGTGAGGTAAACCGAGCCCCTGAGCCGGACACAGTTGTGGCGAGGGGATTTATCCCCGCTCGAGTGCGCAGCGCTCGCCAGATTTTCGATTCAAATACAAGAATTCGGGGCCGCTTCGCAGCCCAGCGGGGATAAATCCCCTCGCCACAACAACGGCATCACTCAAACCTATTGCACCACATCGCTGCTCAGGCCCATGCCACCGCCAGCAACCCTGCCCCGAGCACCACGCACAACGGTGAATAAACCCAGGTGTCGAGCCTGGCGAAGGTCGAGCCCTTGACCTCCTTGAAGAAACCCACCAGCTCCGACTCGCCAATGGCCCGGGCGAACATCAGCAAGGCAATCGCGCTGATCAGCCACTGCAACGCCCGATGAGTGACCGGCTGCGCCAGCAGGCCGACCCGCAGGCAGACCAGCAGCGCCACCATCAGCAGGGCCAGGGCCACCAGCAAGGTCAACCAGCCTGAGGGATCGAACGCCGGTCGCAGCGCCTCCCCCTGCTTCACCGGCACCTGAGGCACCACTGCCTTGGCCGCCCACCGCCCACCCAGGGCCCAATACATATGAATCAAGCTGATGGTCGCAAACACTGCGACCAGCGACCGAGCCAACACAAGCGTCATCTCGCCAGCCTCCTGAAAAGAGTTGAACAATCATCCTAGCTGGAATTTGGCATTTCGCTGGACGGGCGTAGGTTGCCAGTTTCCAGCGAATGACTCATTGCCCAGGATCAAGAGTTCAACCTGCTGGCGCGCGAGCCCTCCTACAGGCCCGCGGAGACCTTATCTGCCACTTCCTTGGGCAGCCAGGCCTGCCAGACCTGCGGATGTGCCTTGAGGAACGCCTCGGCGGCTTCACGGGGTGGGATGCGTTTCTCACTCATGTCGGCCAGGGCCTTGTTCAACGGCTCGATGGGCAAATCGACCTTGCTGAAGAACTCGGCAATGTCCGGGTATTGCTTCTGGAACGGCGCAGATACGCCAATCGACAGTTTCGAGGCCAGTGAGCGGGTCGGCTTCGGGTTGGGGTTATCGGCGTCGGTCAGGGTTTTCCAGGCCTCGGCATCGAACGGCGGCTCTTGCAACTGCACCAGCTTGAAGCGCCCGAGCAGTGGCGTGGGCGACCAGTAATAAAACAGAATCGGCTTGCCCCGGCGGATCGTCGAGCTGATTTCCGCATCCAGCGCCGCCCCCGAACCGCTGCGAAAATTCACGTAGCTGTCAGACAGGCCATACGCCTTGAGCTTCTGTTTGTTGACCACCTCGGAGGTCCAGCCAATGGGGCTGTTGAGGAAGCGGCCCTTGTCGGGGCTCTCCGGATCCTTGAACACATGCTTGTAGCGCGCCAGGTCCTCGACACTGCGCAGGTCCGGCGCCAGGGGCTTGATGCCCTTGGCCGGATCCCCCTTGATGACGTATTCGGGCACCCACCAACCTTCCGTCGCGCCTTTGACCGTATCACCCAAGGCGACCACCTTGCCTTCGGCCTCGGCCTTGACCCACACCGGGCTGCGGCCGGCCCATTCCTCGCCGATCACCTGGATGTCGTTATTGGCCAGGGCGGTTTCCAGGGTGATGGTGGTGCCCGGCAATGTGTCGGTCTGCAACCCATAGCCTTTTTCGACGATGATCCGCAGGATATCGGTGATCAGGCTGCCACTTTCCCAGTTCAAGTCAGCGAAGTGAATCGGCGCTGACGCGGCCAACGTCGGGAACGGCGAAACCAACACAGTGAAGGTGGCCCAGGCAGCCAGCCACTGTCGAACTCGTTTCATGCTTTTAACCTCGTACCAAACGCAGCAATGGCTGAACGGCCCTGCGTCACCGAACGCAAGCCTCTGAATAGTTCAGTCAATTGACTGTAGCCGAGGTTCCAGCGATATCTCGTTAAAACTGTAACCGGTCCAGGGCGACCGAGGCGACCGAGGCCCCCGCGCTCACCGGCACTGCCCGCCTCATTCGCTGGCCTTGAACGTCACCAGTTCGCCCTTGCGCCACTTGGCGGCCTTGGCGGTGACCGCCTTCAGGGTCTTGGTCAAGCCTTCTTGCAGTTGTTCGTTGGCCGCAAACACGGTCACCACGCTGTGGCCTTCCTTGAACAGGATTGCCTGACCACCGGGGGTCGTGACGAAGGCGTAATCACCGAGGCCATAGACCGTCAGCTTGATTTCGCGAAAGCGGATTTCAAACTTGCCACCTTCGCGGCTGGGCAACACCGCTGCGCGAAAATGATCACCAACCTTGAGTTCGAGCCTGGGCTTGTCATCGACCACCAGGGCCGACTCAGTGTCGATTTCGGCGACATAAATACCTTCGGCGGTCTGCTCGGTGATGTAGACGAAACGTGACTGGAAGAGTTTGACCAGTTTTGCCCGCAGGTCACCAAGTACGAATAACGCATGCATGTCGAGATTACTTACTGCCAAGGAAACATCCCCATCTTTGAAAAAGGCCCGCCCCTCGGAAAGGACGGACCACGAGAACCCGTGCCGACTGTAACGTCGTAATGGACCTGTAACTGAAATTCGAAGTGAACGGCGCGCCCTGTCCCGGGCCGAGAGCAGACTATAGGTTGCCGCTCTCGCCGTCTTTCCCGGGGGGTCGCCAGAGGCTGAAGGAAAAAGCCACTCTGAGCATCGGAAAAGATGGGACTACTAACTTTAGGGAAATTTCTCACTTAAAAAAGCATTTTTCTGACATCGAGCCCAAAAAAAATTGCTTTAGATAGGCAAGCCGTCCACACGGTGCTGCCGATTCTAGAGCAGCCAGAGGCGTGGAGACTACCCAAACTGCTCGGCAATTCGTCGGTAAACCATAGAAAAGGAATTCACATGGCTACTTTCACAACCCTGATCCAACCTGAAGCCCCTTGTGTCGTCGAGACATCCGACACGTTCGACAGGGTCGACTGCCTGCCTGTCTCGTTGATTCAACCGCGTTACCGGGTCGTCCTGGCCGGCAAGTGCTTTTTCCATATTGAGGAAACATCCACTGGACGTGTAAGAGGATTCCGCACCGATCATAACGAGGCCTGCCACCTGGCCAGGCGTCTGGAACGAAGTGCCTGAGCTCATATGCGCCCCTTCATGACTTAACTCAGCCGCCGACAGGCAACTGCTGCCATACTGCCTGCCCGCGAAGACCGTCACCCATTGACGGATCGCGCACCCACACCATGACTTTTGAGAAGGCGCGACGTGACGGAATTTGATATCGGCGAATTTTTTATCCGGGGCGAAGCCAGAGAGGTCGAAGGCGAGTTCCAGGCCGTCATCGTGATGCGCGCCAAACCGCCCCTGACCACGGTCAGTTGGCACCAAGTGGAAAAAGATCGCTGGTTCAAGACCGCGGAAATTGCTGCCGAGGCCGCCCGGGAAGCCGCCAGGGCGCTGAAAGCCGCAGTGGATGAAGGGGCCTTGAAAGCCTGAGTCCGATCGAACTCCTGACCAGCGCTTGCCTCAGATAAAGGGAAGCAACCGAGGCGCCATGACGGCGCCCGCCCAAAGGAGAACCCCATGGAACAGCCTTCGCACGAACTCAGCACCCTGTTCGACCAACTCGGCCTGCCCTCGGACGGCAAAGCCATCGACGATTTCATCGTGGCACACCCACTGGCCCCGGAGGTCAAGCTGGTGGAGGCCGATTTCTGGTCGGACCAGCAGAAAGACTTGCTGCGCGAATGGCTGCTCGCCGACGGTGAAGAGGCGGTGCTGGTGGATCAGTTGAATGTGCGGCTGCATGACGGTAAATAGCAGCCAGGACCTTTGGCCAAGACTGCTATAGCAGCCAGGACCTTGGACTGAGTGCAAGGCAGCTCTTGTGGCCTACCAACGGATGAATGTGGCGAGGGGATTTATCCCCGCTCGGCTGCGCAGCAGTCGCCCTCGAGCGCTGTTGGCTCGGTGTGTCAGGCTAGCTGTGTCCAGCCTTTTTAGGGCTGCTACGCAGCCCAACGGGGATAAATCCCCTCGCCACAAAGGTGTCCTGCCACATCGATGCCGTTCCGACCTAGCGCGGCTTCTCGGGTTTGTAGCCCAGCCGCAAACCACCCCAATGACGCCCCTTGAGCATGATCGGCACGGAGAGATCGTGCATCAGTTCTCCCGTGTCGCGGGTGTAGGTCTGCAGCAACACCGGCTGTTGATGGCTGCCGCAGCGAATCCCGGTGCGGTCGGAGAACTTGCGTTTGGTCCGGTTATTGAGCGTGTCCACCTGTGGATCGCCGGTCAACGGCTGGCTGAAGACCTTGTTATGGGTGGGCACGTAGCCCTGCTGAGTGCAGGCAATCGCGAACACCAGGCCCTCGTGCCGGGCCAGCAAGGGTTCCTGGATCGCCGGCAGCACCTGATCGGTATAGCGGTCGAAACGGGTCTGGTATTTGGCGGGTTGGGTGTTGGGGATGGGCTGGTAATTACGGTCGAACAGATCCTCCAGGCTGACACGGCCCTGGTCGATGTCCGCTTCGAACTGCGCGGCGATCTGGCTCGCCCCTTCCCGTGCCAGGTCATAGACCCGTTGGTGATAATCGTCGAGGCCCACTTGGGCCAGGCGTTCGCTGATGGTTTCGGCCTGGCCTTCCATTTGCACCGCCGCTTCGGCCAGGCGCTGGGTCTGCTGGTCGCTGATGGACAGGTCGCCACGCATCTGCTCGATGGCGTGGAACAGGCTGTCGAGTTGTTCGCGATTGGTGTCGGTACCTTCGGCGATGGCGCTGACCTGGGTTTCGACGCCGGCGGCGAGCCGGGCGATGTTTTCCAGGTGTTGGCCGGTGTGCTCGACCTGCTGCACGCCAATGTCCAGGTCAGCGGCCAGTTGACGGATCTGCTCCACCACCTGGGCGGTGCGTTGCTGGATGTCGGCCACCATCACCCCGACCTCGCCGGTCGCCGCCGCCGTGCGCCCGGCCAGGCCACGGACCTCATCGGCCACCACCGCGAACCCACGGCCATGCTCACCGGCCCGCGCGGCCTCGATGGCCGCGTTCAGTGCCAGCAGGTTGGTCTGGCTGGCGATCGACTGAATCACCAGGCTGACCCGCTGGATTTCATCGCTGCGCACGCTCAAGGCCTCGATCAACTCGCGACTGTCGTTTGCGCGCTGGCTGAGCTGGTGCATGCGGCTGATGGATTCCACCAGCTCGCTGCGCCCGGCCACACTGCTGCGATGGGCCTCGCTGGCGGCGCCCAGGGCTTGCTGGCTGAGTTGCGAAGTGGCTTGCTCGGTGGCGATCATCGATTCGGCATTGCTGACGATTTGCGCCGCCGCATCGAGTTGCGACTGGACCTTGCCAGCCAATTGCTTGACCGAATAGGCGACACCGGCCGCCGACAGCGCGTTATGGCTGGTGGTGTAGGACAGGTCGCGGGTCAGCTCGGCCAGTGTGTCGGTCGCGGGTGCGGGCGCCGCGGCCACGCGCGAACGCAAGCGCGGCAACCAGACGATGAGCATGACCAGCGGCAGGCCCAGGTACAGCGACCAGCCGCCCAAAGCCATGCCGCACAGCAGCAATGCCAGGGCGAGACTCTGCAAGGTCGGCGTCAGCCAGCGCGCCGTGCTGTTCGTCCCAGGTACCGAGGCCGGCACCGCACCCGCCAGAGATCCGTCTGTCGCCATGTTCGTCACCCACGCTTCTCGTTGTTATGAATGCATTAAACGCCACTACAGAGCCATTATCCATGGTCCATTAGTCGCGTTCTTGCAGCAGATCAACGGGAGTAGACGTACGAGCACGGGCGAAAGCAAAAGATCGCGGCCTTCGTCAAAAGGTCGCGATCTTTTTTTGGAAAACGCGAATCAGGCCTGACGCTGGTGCTTGTCGATCTGTTCGTGACGTTCCTGGGCTTCGATGCAGTACTTGGTGGTCGGGCTGATCAGCAGGCGCTTGAGGCCGATCGGCTCGCCGCTGTCGTCGCACCAGCCGAAGCTGTCGTCGTTGATACGGTCCAGGGCCTGCTCCAACTGAGGCAGCATGCGCTGGTCGCGATCAATGGCGTTGACCAGCCAGGTACGCTCTTCTTCTACGGAAGCAGCGTCCGCCGGGTCAGCCGGGGTGTCCAGGCTCTCAATGGCGATTCGGTTCTGTTCGATGCGCTCGTGGGTTTCGACTTTCATGTTCTGCAACAGCTTGGTGAAGAAAGCCAGCTGCTCGGCATTCATGTAGTCATCCGCCGGCATGGCCAGCAACTTTTCCTTTGTCATTGATATCTCTATAAAAAAACGTGCATTAAGGCGAATTATTGAGCGTCCCGCAGCGCAGCTGCCACGCTCATCAGGAAGGCGCCGTCTATTCCAAGCGCCACCCGGCACTCAATTTACGAGGGGCGGCAGTCTAAGGCCGAGTCGAGGCCTCAGCAACTGAAAACATAGGGAAAATGTCCGACAACCCCTTCAAATGTTCTCTGACAGGCTTTTGGCAGTCATCGGAGTGCGTTTATAACAAGAAATTCGGTGCAATAGCTGTATTAAGAAGACAAATGGCAACGCCACGCGGGTCAGGCGTGGCGCTTTGTCGCAACGTCCCGGGTATCAGCGCTTGAGTTTACGCTTGTTGCGGTACTGGTCGATGACCACCGCCACCACGATGATCAGGCCCTTGATGATGTCCTGGATGTAGGCATCGACACCGACGAAGGTGAAACCGCTGGCCATCACTCCAAGGATCAACGCCCCGATCACGGTGCCGGTGATGCGCCCCACCCCGCCCGCCAGGCTGGTGCCGCCGATCACGGCCGCGGCGATCGCGTCCAATTCATAGGACATGCCCATGCCCGCCTGCCCGGTCGCCGCCCGCGCCGAGGCCACCACGCCGGCCAACCCGGCCAACAAGCCGGCAATGCTGTAGACGATCACCAGGTGACGCTTGACGTTGATGCCCGAGGTGCGCGCCGCCTGCATGTTGCCGCCGATGGCGTAGGTGTATTTGCCGTACTTGGTGTAGCGCAGGGCGATGTGGAAGATCACCGCCACCACCAGGAAGATGATTACCGGCATGGCACCATGCCCGATGGCGGTATAGGAATCGGACAACATGCTCACCGGCTGGCCTTCGGTGTAGTAGCGCGCCAGGCCACGGGCCGAGACCATCATGCCGAGGGTGGCAATGAACGGCGGAATACCGGTAATGGCGATGATGCTGCCGTTGATCGCCCCGGCCAGCAGCCCCACGCCGAGCCCCGCCACCACCGGTATCCACACCGGCAAGTCGGTCAAGGAGGGAAACACCGCCCGGGCGAAGTCCGAGGTCTGGGCCAGGCTGGCGGCGATCATCGCCGACAGCGCCAGCACCGAGCCGGACGACAGGTCGATACCGGTGGTGATGATCACCTGGGTCACGCCGATAGCCAACAGGCCGATGATCGACACTTGCAGGATCATCAGCACCAGACGCTGGGAGTTCATCAGGAAGCTCTGGTCGCGCATGATCCAGCCGAACATTTCGAACACCAGGCCGATGCCGATCAGCACCAGGAAGATACTCAGTTCCGTCGGCAGCCGCCGGCGCGCCCTGGCCGGTGCGGCCGCGGGTTTGTTTTCCAGTATCGCGTTCATAGCCATTCACCTTTTTTGTTCTTTGGCGAGGGGGGGTTGTTCCCTGCCGGGAGGTGTGGCGCCCCTGGGACAGGGCCGCTTCGCGGCCCAGCGGGGATAAATCCCCTCGCCACATGTTGCTCGACGTTATTAAGTTGAACGGGCTGGCATCAGGACAGGCCTGAAGCCAATTGCATGACTCGTTCCTGGGTCGCTTCGCTGCGGTCCAGGGTGCCCATCAGGTCGCCTTCGTGCATCACCATGACCCGGTCGCTCATGCCCAGTACTTCCGGCAGCTCCGAGGAAATCATGATCACCGCCATGCCTTCGCTGGCGAGGTAGGAAATCAGTCGGTAGATCTCGGCCTTGGCACCGACATCGATACCACGGGTCGGCTCGTCGAGGATCAGGATGCGCGGGTTGGTCATCAGCCAGCGGGCCAGCAGCGCTTTCTGCTGGTTGCCGCCAGACAAGGTGTCGATGCACTGCTCCAGCGATGGGGTCTTGACCCGCAGCTTCTTGCACATGTCCTCACACAAGGCACGCAGGGCTTTTTGCTGGATGAAGCCGTTGCCCACGTAATGGGGCAGCACGGCCATCTCCATGTTTTCCAGCACCGACAGGCACGGGAACAGGCCACTGAGCTTGCGGTCCTCGGTCAACAGCGCGAAGCCTTTCTCGATGGCCATGTGCGGGTCGCTGATGCGCACCGGTTGGCCGTCCAGCAGGATTTCGCCGCCGGTACTCGGGGTCACGCCGAAAATCGCCTCGGCCACGTTGGTCCGGCCCGAACCCATCAACCCGGCGATGCCCAGGATCTCCCCGGCATGCAGGTCAAAGGAAACGCCTTTGAAAATGCCCTCCAGGCTCAGGTCGCGCACCGACAGCACCAAATCGCCGATGGGTTGCTCTCGCACCGGAAACAACTGGCTCAGTTCGCGCCCGACCATCATCGAAATCAGGCTGTCGCCGTCCATGCTGTCGGCCCGTTGCAGGCCGATGTAGGCGCCGTCGCGGAACACCGCCACTTCATCGGCGATGGCAAACACCTCGTTCATTTTGTGGGTGATGTAGATAATGCCCTTACCCTGGGACTTGAGGTCGGCAATGATCGAAAACAGGTGGGCGACTTCGGTCTCGGTAATGGCCGAGGTCGGCTCGTCCATGATCAGGATGTCGGAGTCATAGGAGACGGCCTTGGCAATCTCCACCATCTGCCGCTCGGCGATGCTCAGGTTGCCCACCTGCTCTTCAGGGTCGAGCTTGATGCGCAGGCGCTCCAGCAGGCGGGCGGTGCAGCGATGCATCTCGCCATGGTCGACCATGTGCAGGCCGTTGAGCTGCTCGCGGCCGATCCAGATGTTTTCGGCGATGCTCATGTGGGGCATCAGGTTCAGTTCCTGATGGATCATCGCGATGCCGGCCTGCAACGCCGCGAGCGGCGTGTCGAACGTCACCGGTTTACCGCGCAGGCGCAGTTCGCCGGCGTCCGGCTGGTAGATACCGGCGATGATTTTCATCAAGGTGGATTTGCCCGCGCCATTCTCGCCCATCAGGGCCAGAACGGAACCGGGGCGTACCCGCAGCTGTACATCGGACAGGGCCACCACGCCGGGAAAGCCTTTGCTGACATTGACGACTTCCAGCAGATACGGTTCATCAGGTATTACGTCCGGCCGGAAAGTCATCGCCGGGGCGCTCGAAGCAGTCGCTGAAGCGAACATGATCAGGTACTCCCTCGGCAAGGTCAGCGTGGCAACCTTGCCTGTTTATTGTTGTGGTGGGACCGGTGCGCCAAGCGTCACTTGAACTGACCGACGTTTTCCGGCGTGATCAGGCGGTACGGCACCCAGACGGATTGTTCGACCGGCTGTTTCTTGACCATTTTCACCGCCGTGTCTATCGAGCCATCGGCCTGGCCCTTGGCGTCCTGGAACACCGAGACGGCCATGTCGCCCTTCTTGATCGCGTTCAAGCCGTCCGGTGTGCCATCGACCCCGGCAATCAATACGCTGCCTTTCTTGGTGCCCGCTTGCTTGAGGGCCATCGCGGCGCCTATGGCCATCTCGTCGTTGTTGGCCACCACCGCCTGGAACTCGCGCCCCTGGGTCAGCCAGTCGTTGACCAGGGTCATGCCCTTGTCCCGCGACCAAGTGCCGGTCTGCTCCTGCTCGATCTTGATGTTGGGGTACTTGGCCAGCACGTCCTTGACACCCTTGGTGCGGTTGGCGGTGGAGTTGTTGGCGAGGTCACCCAGCAGGATCACGATGTTGCCCTTGCCACCCATCTTCTCGGCCAGATATTGCATTTGCATGTGGCCGGCTTCCAGGTCGTCGGAGGCAACGGTGACCACGCCCGCCGGCAGTTTCAGGTCGTCGGGACGGCGATTTACGTAGACCAGCGGAATACCGGCGGCCACGGCGGACTTGGTGATGCGTTGGGTCGCGGCGGTGTCCACGGGGTTGACGATGATCGCGTCGACCTTCTGGCTGATGAAGCTTTCCACCTGGCTCAGTTGCTTGACCACGTCGCTGCGGGCGTCTTCGAACTGCAGGGTGACGCCGTCCGGCAGGGACTTGGCTTTCTTGTCCATGGATTCACGCAGGTAAGTCAACCAGGTGTCATCGAACTGGGACATGCTGACACCGATCTTCAAGTCCGCCAGGGCAGCGCCGCTGGTGAGCATCAACGACAGGGCCAGCGAGGCGATACGGGTCTTGGTCTTCATGAACGGTCTTTCTCCACTTTGTTGTTGGTTTTATGGATAAGGCGTAGCGGATCAGGAACGGGGCAAACGCACGATGGGCGCGCCGGGCATGCAACACACAACGGCGCCCTTGCGCTGGATGCACAGGGATTCGAACAGGGGAAGGATTGCGGACAGGCGCAGCAGAGGTGACAGGTGAAACGCAGAACGGCTGAAGGTTTTCATCGACGGTACCTAGCTGTGTTTCTTGTTTTTGTTTCGTCCTTCATCCGTTCAAGGCTGGCTTGGCGGGAGGCGGACAGGATTGTCGGTAACCTGGAATCGACTTTATTGGAAAATATTTTCCATATCAACTGATTTTAGAATTTTATTCGTTTTTTATTCCATGACCGACAGGCGTGGACAACCGCACCACTTCGCCCTGCTCGGCACTCTGCCTGGCAGCATCAAGGATGCGCGTGGTCGCCAGTGCATCACGGGCCTCCACCGGCAGCGGGCCAGCGCCCTGCAATGCGGTTTGCAGGTGTTGGTAGAACGCCAGCCAGCAGCCACGCTCCGAGGTCACCCGCTCGCGCTCGGTGCCGTGTTCGAACCAGCCCCAGCGCCGATGCTCTTCAGCGCCCCAGCGTTCGCCCTCGGACGCCGGGCTCAAGCCCGCCAATGCCTGGGCTTCTTGCCCATCCAGGCCTTCGACGGTATAGCAGCCCTGGGTGCCATTGACTCGAAAACGCGGGCGCGCTGCGTTTTGCACGCAATTGCCGCTCAAGTGGGAAATCACGCCGCTGGCGTGGGTCAAGGACATGAAGAAGCCGTTGTCGAACACTTGGTCCGGCTGCCGGTAGTCCAGCTCGGCGTAGACCCGCACCACCGGCCCGAACAACTGCAGCGCCTGGTCCACCAGATGGCTGCCCAGGTCCCGCAGGAATCCGCCGCCGCTGCCCTTCCCCACCGACGTCGGTGAATAGCGCTCGACACTGGATTCAAAACGAATGACCTGGCCCAGGGCGCCGGACGCCAGCAGTTTGCGCAGGGTCAGGAAATCCGAATCCCAGCGACGGTTCTGGTACACGCAAAGCGGCACATTGCGCCGCTCGGCCGCCAGCACCATGGCCTCGGCTTGCGCAGCGTCTTGGGCGAAAGGCTTATCGCTGACCACTGCCACGCCGAGTTCGATGGCTTGCATCACCACGGCTGGGCGACCGTCCAACGGCGTGGACACCACCACCGCATCGACGCCGGCCGCTACCAGTTGTTCGAGCGTGTCGAAGGCCTGGACGTGCGGGTAATCACTCGCCAGTTGCTCGCGCCGCTCGACGGACCGGGTCACCACGCCAACAAACGTAGCCCCCGGCAGGCTGCTGATCAGCGGCGCATGAAAAAATCGTCCGCCCTTGCCATAGCCCACTAGTCCGATTCGCATGAAAGCTCCTTAGGTCACGGTTGGAATGCACCCTGTGGGTTAGCCGTAGAAACGCGGGCGCTCGGGCAGGTCAACCTTGATGATCTGCCCACTCTGCTGCGCCTGGATACAGGCATCCGCCGCCACCGCTGCGGCGAAGCCGTCCCAGGCCGACGGCCCGCCCACCTGCCCGGCGCGCACGCCGTCGATGAAGGCCTGCAATTCGACGTCGTAGGCCGCGATGAAACGGTCCTTCCAATCCATCAGGATCGCATTCGACAGCTTGGCGCCACTGCGCAGTTGCACCTGGGACGGTTCCGGCAGCTTGGCGATGCCGGTCTCCCCCACCACTTCGCACTGGATGTCGTAGCCGTACTGGCAGTTGACGAACACTTCGACGTCGATGCGCGTGCCCCGGGCGGTTTCCAGCAGGACGATCTGCGGGTCGCGCAAATGGGCCAGGGCCTTGCTGGACTTGCGCGGAAACACCACCTGCACCGACACGTAGTCATCGGCCAGCAGCCAGCGCAACACATCCAGCTCATGGATCAGGGTGTCGGTGATCGCCATGTCGGTCTTGTAGTTTTCGCCCACGCTCGGGTTGCGGTGGGCGCAATGCAGCATCAGCGGTTCGCCGATCTGGCCACTGTCGATCACCGCCTTGAGCGCGCGATAACCTTCATCGTAAGGGCGCATGAAGCCTACCTGCACCAGGCGCTTGCCGTGGGCGATTTCAGCCTCGACGATCTTGCGGCAGCCTTCGGCCGTGACGGCCAGCGGCTTTTCACAGAACACCGGTTTGCCCGCCGCAATCGCCGCCAGCACGAACTCTTCGTGGCTCGGGCCCCAGGAAGTGACGAGGATCGCCTCCACGTCCGGCGCCTTGATCAACGCGTGACCGTCGGGGTAGACCTCGGCGGTCAGCTTGAGATCGGCAACGACCTTGGCCGCTTGTTGCAGGTTGATGTCGGTCACCGCCACCACCTGGCTGTTGAGCAGGGTCTGGCTGCAACGACGGATATGGTCCTGGCCGATGGCCCCGGTGCCGATGACGCCCAGCTTCAAAGACATGTAGAGAACTCCTTTCGTATTGTTGGGGCAATCAGTATTGACGGGCCTTGGCCAGCCGTTCGTTGAGGGTCTTGGCGACCGCATCGGTGCGGGCGCTGGTGGACACCTGCGCCACGCCGACCCGCCACCACGACAGGTATTTGTGGATCATGGTCTTGGGCAGGACCTTGATGTCGATCAGCGTCGAGACGCTCTGGCGCCGCGCATCGGCCAGGGCCGCCTGCAGTTCGTCGAGAGTCTTGACCTTGTAGGTCTTGCAACCGTAGGCCGCGGCGCTCATGGCGAAGTCCACCGGCACAAAACCGCCGTCGAGCTTGCCGGTGTCCGGGTTGCGGAAGCGGAACTCGGTGCCGAAGCTGTCCATGCCGTGTTCCATTTGCAGGTTGTTGATGCAACCGAAGGTCATGTTATCCAGCAGCACCACATTGATCTTGCGGCGTTCCTGGATCGAGGTCGCCAGCTCCGAGTGCAGCATCATGTAGGAACCATCGCCCACCAGGGCGTAGACCTCTTTGTCGGGCTCGGCCAGTTTCACCCCCAGCGCTGCATTCACCTCGTAGCCCATGCACGAATAACCGTACTCGACGTGATAGGTATTCACGCCCTTGCTGCGCCAGCTGCGCTGCAAGTCGCCGGGCAGGCTGCCAGCGGCGGCGACGATGATGGCGTCATCCGCCAGGGTCTGGTTGAGGGTGCCGAGCACGCGGCTCTGGGTCAGGCAGGAACCGGTGAGTTCGATGAATTCGCGAAACACCGCCGGGTCCATGTGGTCGTTGATCTCCGGGACGAAATCCTCGGTCTGGAAGTCCGCCTGATAAATCCGGTCCACTTCGGCGTCCAGCTGGGCCTTGGCATCGGCGATCTGTCCTCCCCATTCGGCACGATAGTCGCCCATCGCGGCGGACAGTGCCTCCAGCCCCGAACGGGCGTCGGCCAGCAGCTGCACGCCGTCGAGCTTCAAGGCATCGCACGGGCTGATGTTGAGATTGAGGAACTGCACATCCGGGTGCTGGAACAGCCATTTCGATGCCGTGGTGAAATCGCTGTAGCGGGTGCCTATACCGATGATCAGGTCGGCTTTCTTGGCCAGCAGGTTCGCCGCCAGGCAACCGGTTTCACCGACGCCGCCGACGTTCAGCGGATGACTGGACACCACCGCGCTCTTGCCCGCCTGGGTCTCGGCGAACGGAATGTCGAAGCGCTCGGCAAAGGCCTGCAACGCCGCATTGGCCCCGGAATACCGCACGCCGCCGCCACAGATGACCAACGGTCGGCGCTTGCCTTTGAGCAGCGCCAGGGCGTCGCCGAGCATCGCTTCAGTGGCCGGGCGACGGTCAATGCGATGGACACGTTTTTGCAGGAAGTAATCCGGGTAATCGTAGGCTTCGGCCTGTACGTCCTGGGGCAAGGCCAGGGTCACCGCGCCGGTTTCGGCCGGGTCGGTCAACACGCGCATGGCATGGATCGCGGCGGTCATCAGTTGCTCGGGGCGGTTGATGCGATCCCAGTATTTGCTCACGGCCTTGAAGGCATCGTTGGTGCTGATGCTCAGGTCATGGAACTGCTCGATCTGCTGCAGCACCGGGTCCGGCTGGCGACTGGCGTAGACATCGCCGGGCAATAGCAGCAACGGAATGCGATTGGCTGTTGCGGTGGCTGCGGCGGTCAGCATGTTCGCCGCGCCGGGGCCCACCGACGAGCTGCAAGCGTAGATCTTGCGGCGCAGGTGCTGCTTGGCAAAACCGATGGCCGCGTGGGCCATGCCCTGTTCATTGCGGCCCTGGTGGACCACCAGGTCGCCGCTGTCCTGTTCCAGCGCCTGACCCAGGCCCAGCACGTTGCCGTGGCCGAAAATGGTAAAGACCCCGGCGACGAACTTGCTCTGGACGCCATCGACTTCGATGTACTGGTTATCGAGGAATTTCACCAGGGCCTGGGCCATGGTCAGTCGTGTTGTGGTCATGCTTGCACCTTGTCTGGAATGCAAATTGCGGCTGACTCGCACCCACAAGGGGGCATCATCATTTTGATGACTGTGTCAGGCCTGCGGATTCTGTAAATGGTCCATGCTCGCCCCCAACGCCTGGCGGATGTCGGCCAGTTCATGGACGCTCTCGGCGAACGGCTCGAAGGACAGGTAGCCCTCGTAGCCACCGGCCCGTAGCGCCTCGATCTGCACGGCATTGCCCAGGATGTCGGCCTCGCCCACCAGCACCCGATGGCCGTCACGGATCGTCGCCAGCGGCGCCTGGGCATCCTCGACGCCGGAGATGTGCACCAGAGCGGTCAGCTCGGGGAAGAATTCCTGTTCACCGGCCAAATGATGGTGAAAGGTGTCATGCACCAGGCGGAATACATCCAGCCCGCCAATGCTCTTGATCGCTTCCACCGCCGTGCGCTTGCGGCGCAGCGCGCACTCTTCGAAACCCAGGGGCTCGATGAACCCGTAGATGCCAAAGGCGCGCAGAATCGGCGCCAGTTCGCTGAGGGCCGTACGCAGCCCAGCCGCGCGCTCAGCCTCGCTGCGTGGGTCGGCGCGGTCATTGAGCGGGCACATCACCAGGCCCTCGGCGCCGCATTCGCGGGCGTAGTCGGCCAACCGCACGGCCTGGGCGCGGCGCTCCTCGTTCCACACGTCAAAGGGGTACAGGGCGTTGATCGACAGTACCTTGATGCCGCGCGCCTCGCACAACTCGCGCACGCGGGCCGGCGGCATGCCGTCTTCGATCTCGACGCCCTTCAGATCGTTGCGGATCTCGATGGCATCGGTTTTCAACGCCAGGGCCAAATCAATGAAAGCGGGCAGTGACAGGTGTGGCGCAACCATTCGGTTCAAGGCAAAACGCAGGGGCTTGTTCATTGTTATTCTCCCTCCGGCAGTCATTCAAAAGTGAGTTATTGAGCAGTCGGCATGCTGAACTCAGGCCCCTTGGCAATGCTGTCGGGCCAGCGTTGCATCACGCTTTTGTAGCGGCTGTAGAAACGCAGGCCTTCTTCACCGTAGGCATGGTGATCGCCGAACAACGAACGCTTCCAGCCACCAAAGGAATGCCAGGCCATGGGCACCGGAATCGGCACGTTGATGCCCACCATGCCGACCTTGATGCTGCGGGCGAACGCCCGGGCGATGCCGCCGTCACGGGTGAAACAGGACACGCCGTTGCCGAACTCATGGGCGTTGATCAGCGCCACCGCCGTGGCGAAATCCGGTACGCGAACGATCCCCAGCACCGGGCCGAAAATTTCTTGCTGGTAGATGCTCATCTCGGCGGTGACCTGGTCGAACAGCGTCGCGCCGACAAAGAATCCCTGCTCGGCCCCGGGCACCTTGAAACCACGGCCATCGACGATCAGCCGAGCGCCCTCGGCCACGCCGGCGTCGATGAAGCCTTCGACCTTGGCCTTGTGCTCGGCGGTGACCAGCGGCCCCATGTCGGTGCCAGGCTGCTGACCGTTACCGATCTTCAGTTGGTCGATGCGGGGCAACAGCTTGGCAATCAATTCATCGCCCACGTCACCCACTGCCACGGCAATGGAAATCGCCATGCAGCGCTCACCGGCCGAGCCATAAGCGGCACCGATCAACGCATCCGCCGCCTGATCAAGGTCGGCGTCGGGCATGACGATCATGTGGTTCTTGGCCCCGCCCAGGGCCTGCACACGTTTGCCGTGCGCCGTGCCCTGCTGATGGATGTATTCGGCAATCGGCGTGGAGCCGACAAAGGAAATCGCCTCGATGTCCGGGTGCTGCAACAGCGCATCCACCGCCACCTTGTCGCCCTGGACCACGTTGAACACACCGTCCGGCAAGCCGGCTTCGGTCAGTAACCGGGCCATCAGCAGGCTGGCGGACGGATCGCGCTCCGAAGGCTTGAGGATGAAGCAGTTGCCGGCGACCAGCGCCAGGGGAATCATCCACAACGGCACCATCACTGGGAAGTTGAACGGCGTGACCCCGGCGCAAACGCCCAAGGGCTGACGCAGGTTCCAGTTGTCGATGCCGCCGCCGATGTTGTCGCTGAAATCGGTCTTGAGCAGGTTCGGCGCACCGCAGGCGTACTCGACGATCTCGATGCCACGGGTGACTTCGCCGTGGGCGTCAGACAGCACCTTGCCGTGTTCGCGACTGATGATTTGCGCCAGCTCGTCGTGGTGCCGGTCCAGCAGTTCCTTGAACTTGAACATCACCCGCGAACGACGCAATGACGACTGCTCGGACCAGGCCGGAAACGCCGCCAGCGCCGAGGCCACTGCCGCGTCGACGGTGCCCGGCTCGGCCAGGGCCACCCGGGCCTGCACTGCACCGGTGGCCGGGTTGAAGACATTGCTGAACCGCGTGCTGTCGTGGTCCTGCACCTGGCCGTTGAGGTAATGGCCTACTACCGGGGCGTCACTCATTGTTCTTGTTCTCCGTACGAATGTTGGAAATCAGAGGTCCAGCAGCCAGCTGTGCTGCGGATCGTTATGGAACTGCCAGACCCGCTTCGGGCCGGCCATGACGTTCAGGTAATACGACTCGTACCCGTAGGGCACGCTGACCGGGTGGTAACCCTTGGGCACCACCACCAGGTCGCTGTTCTCCACGGCCATGGCCTGGTCAATGCTGCGGTCATCGGTGTAGACCCGCTGGAACACGAAGCCCTGGGACGGGTTGACCTGGTGGTAATAGGTTTCCTCCAGGAAGCTCTGGTGCGGCAGGTCGTCGGTGTCGTGCTTGTGCGGTGGGTAGCTCGAGGAGTGCCCCGACGGTGTGCGCACTTCCACCACCAACAGCGAATGGGCCGGTTCGCTGTCCGGCAGGATGTCGCAGACATAACGGGTATTGGCGCCCTTGCCGCGCACACTGCGCTTCATGCTGTCCGGACGGATCAACCGTGGGCCATAACTGTTCTGCGTAGACCCCGGTGCGGCACACACGGCAATCTGTACATCGCTCAGCGCGGTGACCTGGGCCTGGCTGCCGGGCGGCAGGTAGGCGGCATAAGGTGATTTGTCCTCGAACACCGACTGGCGATCACCGACGTTGTCCCAATCGAAGGCCCCTTGCCCCGGCGCTTCGCCCTTGAGGCTGATGCGCCCGCTGAGCAGCACCAGGCACAATTCCTTGTCATCGGCGGCCACCGGCAGGGTTTCGCCCAGGCTCAGGCGGTAGGCGGCGAACCCGACATATTCCAGCTCACCTGCCGGCAACTGAACCATGGTTCGACCGCTGGAATGGCTCTTGATCAACAGGCTCATGACGGACTCCTTTCTTGCAGCAAGGCACGCAGCGTGTCGTAGCCCTTCTTGGCGTAGGCATAACTCGGTGCTACGGCAGGGTCCTGCTCGGCTTCCACCACCAGCCAGCCTTGGTAATCGGCGGCCAGCAGCACGTCGAGCAACGCGGCGAAGTCGATGTCGCCGTCCCCCGGCACGGTGAAGGTGCCGTTGATGATGCAGTCGGGGAAGCTCCACAGGTTATTGCGCGCCAGTTGCACCACCGGTTTGCGCACGTCCTTGAAGTGCACATGGCAGATGCGCTCGATGTGCTTGCGCAAGACCTGCAGCGGTTCGCCACCGCCCATGTAGCAGTGGCCCGAGTCGAACAGCAAGCCGACTTCGCTGCCGGTCAGGGCCATCAATTTATCGATGTCCGCGGGTGACTCGACGTAAGCGCCCATGTGGTGGTGATAGGCCAGGCGTACGCCTTGGGACAAGGTGAAGCGCGCAAGTTCAGTGAGTTTGTCGGCGTAGGCTTGCCAGGCTTCATCCGTATGGAAACGCGGGCGCTCGATCAGCGCAATCCGCTGGCCCTGGATGGAGTCGGCGACTTCCCCGTACACCAGCACCGTCGCGCCGTTCTGTGCCAGCAGCTCGACGTGGCTGGCGATGGCGTCGATCTCCTCGGCCGCCGAACGCCGGGCCAGGCGGCTGGAATACCAACCGGAGACCAGCGCCAGGTCATAAGGACGCAGCACATCGCCGACGCCCTTGGCGTCCTTGGGGAATTTGCCGTTGAGTTCAAAACCTTCGTAGCCGATTGCCTTGCCCTCGCTCAGCGCCGTGCTCAACGGCGTCTCGCCGCCCAACGACGGCAAGTCATCGTTGCTCCAGGAAATCGGGTTGATGCCAATTCGAATAGCGGGCATGGGCTGCACCTTTTATTGTTCTCAAACTGAATATCGAAAACCATTTGTGAATACATCACTGTGGCGAGGGGATTTATCCCCGCTGGGCTGCGAAGCAGCCCCTTAACGGCTGAATGTAAATTGCCTGATACACCGGGTTACTGGAGTTTGGGGCTGCTACGCAGCCCAGCGGGGATAAATCCCCTCGCCACAAGAGCCGGCGCAATTGCCATCAAGCACGGGCACTGCGCCACGCCTCGATCAATTCCACAAACCGGCCCTGCACCTGCCGGATCAGCGTTTCATCATCGATTTCCCCGGCCAGCCAAGCCCGGCTCGGTTCCTGGAAAATCGTCCGACCCACGGCAAACCCACGGCAGGTGCTGCTCTGGCTGGCCTGGCGAAAGCCTTCAGCCAGGGCGGCGGCCGGGGCGTTGAGGCCCAGCAGGACCACGCCGCGGCAATACGGGTCGCGTTGCTGGATCAGCTCATCGAGCTGTTTCCACTCCTGCGCGCTCTGGGCCTCGATCTTCCACCACGCCGGGAAAATACCCAGGTTGTAGAGGCGCTTGAGGGCGCGATAGAGCACGTCCGGGTGGGGTGACGGATGATCCTTGGGCGGAATGACTTCCAGCAGCAATTCATGGCCGCTGACCTGGGAAGCCTTGTACAGCCCCATCAATTGCGCTTCCTGCTCCAGGCGCAGCAGTGGCTCGTCATCAGGGTGAAATTGCACCAGGCACTTGATGATCTGTTCCTGCGGCCAGGCGATCAGGTTGCTGCCAATGGAGCGCCCATGCTCGAACGCCAGTGGCCGCGAATTCTGTACCTCCACCGGTCGCGCCACCCACCAGCCACGTCCGGTGGCAGCGTTCAGCGAGTCCTGGCCGAAGCGTTGGTCGGCCAGCAGGCCGACGTCGGCCTCGATGCCTTGGCGCTGCAGGTCGGCTTCAACCCGCTCCACCGCCTGGATGAACAGTTGCTTGAGGTCCCCAATGCAGTTCAGGTCGCGACCGCCCTTCTGGGCCAGCTCCACCAGTTGCCAGCGATGGTCGAAGGCAAAGATGAACAATTGTTTCCAGGTCTTGCGCGGCACGCTGACCTGATGCAGCCGTTGCAGCACCGCATCCTGGTCCGGCCGGGTAATCGGCACCGGGCTCTTGAATAAATAGTCGAGCTCGGCCCGGGTCGGCATCGCCGGGGCACAGGCATGGCGCGACACCACCAGGCCGCCGCAGGCATTGGCCAACTGACAGCAGCGCTCATCGCTGGCGTCCTCCAGCCAACCGGCGAGGAACCCCGACATGAATGCATCACCGGCGCCCAGTACATTCAAGACCTCGACCCGGACACCAGGGTAAAGGGCGCCGTCTTCAAGGCGGGCCGGAATGGCGCCATGAATCACCGTGCAACCTTGCGCGCCAAGCTTGACCACCAGGGTCGCCGCCGTCAGCGAGCGCACGGTGCGCAAGGCGCTCAGCAGGTCTTCGCAGCCGCCGGCGATCAGGAATTCTTCTTCGGTGCCGACGATCAGGTCGAAACGCGGCAGGATGCTTTGCACGTGCTGGCTGACCTTCTGGTCGGCGACAAAACGGGTTTCCCCATCGGCCTTGCCTGCCAGGCCCCAGAGCACGGGGCGGTAGTCAATGTCCAACACGCGCTTGACGCTGTGTTTCTCGGCGTAATCCAACGCCTGGATGCTGGCCTTGTAGACGCTTTCGGTCGAGAAATGCGTGCCGGTGATCAGCAACGCCTTACTGGAGGCAATGAAGGTTTCGTCGATGTCTTCGGCGCGCAACGCCATGTCGGCGCAATTTTCCCGGTAGAACACCAAAGGAAAGGTTTCCCGGTCCTTGATACCCAGCAGGACCATGGCCGTCAGGCGTTCGGGATCGACCTTGATGCCACTGACGTCGCAGCCTTCACGTGCCAGGGATTCCACCAGGAAGCGGCCCATGTGATCGTCCCCTACCCGGCTCAGCATCGCCGACCGGAGCCCCAGGCGTGCCGTGCCGAAAGCGATGTTGGCCGACGAACCGCCCAGATACTTGGCGAAGCTTGCGACATCTTCCAGGCGCGCGCCGACTTGCTGCGCGTAAAGGTCGACGCCCAGGCGTCCCAGGCAGATCACATCCAATTGACGCCCACTGGCAAAACGAGTCTGGCCCATGCTGGCTCCTGTTATTTTTATCAGCCTGCGCTTGTCGCCAAAACCGACGCCAGCGCTGTTGGTGGATGCAGACTAAAACGAGCGGCGGGCAATAATCAATAATTATTCTATAAATTTTTTACGTGGAATATTTTTTCCAATACGCTATGCCCGAACCGGACCAGACGCAGTGCATCGTTTCAGCAGTTGCCGCAACATTTGTCCGCCCATGATTTTCCCTGCGCCTACGCTGTAGACTGCGACCAGCCAACCTATTGTCGAGGGCCGGCCTTTTTTCGGGCGGCCCTATAAGAACAAGCCAGAAGGATTTTCTATGACCCGCCCCGATGATCTGCCGGCGCCGTCCGAGAGCGCGTCCGACCCCGCCCTCTCGAGCCCACCGATCAATGCCGAGCGCCTGCTGCAACTGATCACCGATGAATACGAAAGCCTGCCGCGCCAGCTCAAACGCATCGCCAGCTACATGAGCCAGCAGAGCGACCGGATCATGGTCGACCGCATCAGCGACATCGCACGGGAGTGCGAAGTGCACCCCTCGGCCATCGTCAGGTTTTCCCAGCGTTTCGGTTTCAGCGGGTTCAGCGAAATGCAGGCGTTGTTCCGCGAGGCCTACACCCACAAGACCACCCCGGTGCAGAACTACCAGCAGCGCATCCGCAGCATGATCGCCAACAAGTCGCAGAAAGCCAGCGGCGGCGACCTGGCCCGTGAGTGCGTCAACGCGACCCTGTCGGGCATCGAGCGGCTGGGGTTGGAGCTGGATGACCAGGCGTTCGAAAAGGCCGTAGACCTGGTGGTCAACGCCGACAATATCTATGTGGTGGGTGTGCGCCGCTCGTTCGCGGTGGCCGATTACCTGGTCTACAACCTGCAACACACCAATAAACGCATTCACCTGGTGTCCGGCCTGGGGGGCAGTTACCGCGAGCAGATGCGCAGCGTGCGCGCCAACGACCTGGTCATCGCCATCAGCTTCACGCCCTATGGCAAGGAAACCCAGCACTGCCTGCGCATTGCCCAGCACCATCAGGCCAAGACCCTGATCATCACCGACAGCAACCTGTCGCCCCTGGCCAAACGGGCCAACGCGGTGTTGCTGGTCAACGAAGGCAGTTCGTTCGCCTTCCGTTCGTTGAGTGCCACGTTGTGCCTGTGCCAGGCATTGTTCATCGCCGTGGCTTACCGACTGGAACTCAAGGTCGATGAAATCCATGAACAGGTCGGGTTCGAGGATTAACGCCCGCAAAGAATTACTCAAGGAGAAGTCATGAAACTGATCGGCATGCTGGATTCGCCCTATGTAAGACGCGTCGCCATTTCCGCCAAGTGCCTGGGGGTTGCCCTGGAGCACGATTCCGTTTCGGTGTTCAGGCATTTCGAACAGTTCCAGCGCATCAACCCGGTGGTCAAGGCCCCGACCCTGGTGCTGGACGATGGCTCGGTGCTAATGGACTCCACGTTGATCATCGATTACCTGGAGGCCTTGGCTGCTCCGGGGAAAAGCTTGATGCCGGCCGACCTTGGGCAGCGGCTGCGATCGCTGCGCCTGATTGGATTGGCCTTGGCGGCCTGTGAGAAGTCGGTGCAGATCTACTACGAACGCAACCTGCGGGAGATCCAGCACGCGCCTTGGGTTGAACGCGTAGAAGGCCAACTGGCGGCGGCTTATGGAATGCTGGAGCAGGAACTGGAAAAACAGCCGTTGAGCACTGATGGCAAACTCGATCAGGCCGGCATCACTGTCGCGGTGGCCTGGAGCTTCACCAACCTGGTGGTGCCGGACCAGGTGCAGGGCAAGGCTTTCCCGTTGATCAGCGCGTTCACCGCCTATGCCGAAGGGTTGGAGGCGTTTGTCAGTACGCCGATGGAATAACGGATGGGTGTGGTTTCTGTGGGATTCGGCGGTGTACTTCGATGGTGTATCCAGCCAATCCCTTGTGGCGAGGGAGCTTGCTCCCGCTGGGCTGCGCAGCAGCCCCAACCATTTGCCTGACACACCGAGTCGCCAGGTCTCAGGGCCGCTTGGCGCCCCAGCGGGAGCAAGCTCCCTCGCCACTGGGGACGGTGGCGATGGGCAGATTCGTGCATGTTCCCACAGTTATTTTCGGGTAACTGTGGGAGAGGTGTTCACCTCAGCTCCTTCATGGCTCCCCTTCAGGCCAGCTCCACGTCCTTCGGCTCGACGACACTCGGTGCCACTTCGAAGCGATCCGCCAGGAACGGCGTGAGGTCCAGCGGCAGCGGTTCGTTGTTCACCAGCTTGTCCAGCAGCACCCCGGTGATGGCCGAGGTCAGGATGCCGGTGCGGAAATGCCCGCAGGCGTTGAGGTAGCCCTCCACGCCGCGCATCGGCCCCAGGATCGGCAATTCATCAGGTGACCCCGGGCGCAGGCCGGCCCAGGTTCGTTTCAGGTTGATGTCGACCAATTGCGGGATACACCGCACCGCGCCTTGCACCAACCCTTCGATCTCCGGATAGGTCGTGGTCACGTCGAAGCCTTTGTCTTCGGTGGTGCTGCCAATGAGGATCTCACCGTTGTCTTTCTGCGCCACGTAGCAGTCGCTGGTGGTCAGGCAGCCGTTGAGGATTTTCGGCATGCGCTCGGTCAACAGGATCTGCCCCTTGACCGGTTTGACCGGAATCCGCACGCCAGTGGCCTGCTCACTCAGGTCCGCCGCCCAGGCACCGGCCGCGTTGATCAGGGTCCGGCAGTTGAATGTCCCCGCCTCGGCGGTTTTCACGCCTGTCACCCGCGTGCCGCTGCGCAGCACCTCGGTCACGCTGGTGTTGAAGAACAGGTCGACACCGTTCTGCCGGGCGCCTTCAGTGTAGGCATCGGCCAGGCGGAACGGACTGACCTGGTGATCGCAGAGAAACTCCAGCGCTCCCAAGGCTTCATGACTGACATTCGGCTCCGCCTCACGCAGGGCGGCCTGGTCGAGCCAGCGCACCTGATCGGCCAGATGAGGAATGCAGGCAACGATGTGCTCCGCGTACAAACGGTCTTCGTCGTCGTAGATCACGAACTTGAGCCCGGTCTGCTCGAACTTGAAATCCATGCCATGGTTGTCGATCAACTCGCGGTGCAACTGCGGATACATCGCGTTGGACTGCAAGGCGAAATCAAAGAACGACTGGGGCAGGATGTGCGGCGTGCTGGCGTCCACCGCCACCGCGGCGCCTTGGGTCTGGCGCTTGCGGTTGGCCGACATCATGCGAAAGAAAATCACCCCGCAGCCCAGGCCCACCGACTCACCAATGGCCCACAGGCCGCCCGCCGAAGCGCGGGTCGCGTTGCCGGGGCGCTTGGCGTCGATCAGGGCGACTTTCAGGTGTTTGCGCTTGGACAGTTGATAGGCACAGGAGGCGCCGATCACACCACCACCAGCGATGACCACGTCATAGTGCTTAATCATGGGAAACGACCTCGGTGCCAAGGTTCTGGAACGCTGAGAAGGGAATCGGATCGATGGGGAAACGCGGTCGCAGCCAGCCCACGTCGGCACGCCCGGTAGCCTCGCGCAAGCGGTCGCTGCAATAGCCGACACACATCCGCCCCTGGCAATCGCCCATGCTCACGCGGGTGCGCATCTTCAGGCTGGCCATGTCTTGCACACCCTGCTCCAGGGCCCGGTCGATGTCGGCGCGGGTGGTGTGCTCGCAGCGACAGATCACCGTATCGGCGGCCGGCAACGCGGTTTGCCCGGCGCCGCGCTGGGTGTAGCGATCCACGGCGGCGCGAAAGCGAATGATCCGCTCCAGTTGCGCCTGGTAGCGTTCGCGGCACGCCAGGGCCGTGGACGGATCCAGCACGTTGCGTTGCATCAGGATCGACAACGCCGCGATGCGTCCACTCAGCATGGCCGCTTCACCGCCGCGAATCCCGCCCATGTCGCCGGCCAAGTGAATGTGCGCTTCGCTGCTTTGTTGCCAGGCATCGGACACGGCCCGCAAATAGCCGTCGTCGCTGAAACCGTGCTCCAGGCCCATCTGCTGGCTCAATTGAGTCCGCGGGATAAACCCGTAGCCGACCGCCAGCGTCTGGGCCGGCACCTGTTCAGCGCGTTTGAGGTCGGGCTCCCAGCTTGTGGAGTAAGGCGCGACGGTAACGACGCTCAACTCTCCCTCGCCGTCAGCCTGCACCACGCCCCAGCCATAGCGCACGGGAATGCGATTGAGCTTGAGGTAGGCCAGCATGCTCAGGCCGTCGAGGAACAGTTGCGGCTTGTTCAGCAACGCCAGGCTTTCCTTGGCGATCCGGCCGAACGCACAGGCCTCATACACACCCGCCACCGCCACGCCCGATGCGTGCAGTTGGCAAGCCACCAGTGGCAACAACGGACCGGTGCCAGCGATCACCACCGGGCTCGGCGGCTTGACCACACCGCTCTTGATCTGCAATTGCAGGCCCCCGAGCATCATCACGCCCGGCAGGGTCCAGCCCGGAAACGGCACGCTGCGTTCGTGGCAACCGGCCGCCAGCACCAGATGGGAATAGGCGACCTCGCCCAGGCGCTCGTCGGCATCCAGCAGCATCAGCGCCCGGAAGCCTTCGGCACCCATGACACGGCTGCTCAATCGCACGTCGATCAGGCCGGCGTGTTGCTGGAGTTCGCCATGGAGTTTCTCCAGGGCTTCGCTGTAGCGCGGGCCGAGGTAATCCAGGCGCACGCCATCGCGCAACGGTCCGCGATACACCACGCCCCCCAGGCGCGGCGCTTCTTCGAGCAAGGTGCAGCGCACGCCGTGGGAGGCCAGTTCGATGGCTGCGGCCATCCCCGCCGGCCCACCGCCGACAATCACCGGATCGAGGTTCATGGCGCCTCCGTTTCGGTGATGCGGTTGACCCGGGTTTCGATCTGCATGCCGGGGCGTACCAGGGTCTGGCAGGCGCGGCGCTTGTGGCGGCCATCGATCTTGACCAGGCAGCATTGGCATACACCCATGCCGCAATAGGCACCGCTGATCTGGTCGTGGTCGTTGCGGGCCACCTGCCGTTGACCCAAGGACTGGATGACGGTGAGGACGGTTTCACCGTGGGCGGCGCTGACGGCCTGCCCGTCCAGGTGCACCGTCATGTCGGCCTGGGTCAGCGGCTGGATATCAAATTTTCGGCGTAGAAGGTCTTGAGGTTGAATCATATTGCTCTTCCTTGAAAGTTCTGTGGGGCGGGCTCCTTGCGGCACACCACGAGTATCAGTACCTGGCAGCGACAGCGCACTACCACAGGGCAACAGATACAACATGCTGGATCGCGCCGATTTATGTTAGGAGTTATTTGTGACCAGTTGTTGATCCACGCCAGTGAATCCGCTTTTCGGCTCATGAACTTTTTTTCAGAAAGCCGACAGGTATTCTTTGGCAGAATGCTGCGCAATAGCACCGACTTCCCTACACGGTACCGCCCATGAACCGCATCCTGACCATCGAAGACGACGCCGTGACCGCCCGTGAAATCGTCGCCGAGCTGACCCGCAACGGCCTGGACGTCGATTGGGTCGACAACGGCCGCGAAGGCCTGGAACGGGCGGTGAGCGGCGACTACGACCTGATCACCCTCGACCGCATGCTACCCGAGCTCGACGGCCTGGTGATCGTCACCACGCTGCGCACCATGGGCGTGGCCACGCCGATCCTGATGATCAGCGCCCTCTCCGACGTGGACGAGCGGGTCCGTGGCCTGCGGGCCGGCGGCGACGATTACCTGACCAAACCGTTCGCCACCGACGAAATGGCCGCCCGGGTCGAAGTGCTGCTGCGGCGCAACAATGGCGCCCGCGAGCCGGAAACCGCGCTACGGGTGGCCGATCTGGAACTGAACCTGATCAGCCGAGAAGCCAGCCGCAACGGGCAACTGCTCAGCCTGCTGCCCACCGAATACAAGCTGCTGGAATTCCTGATGCGCAACAGCGGGCAGATCCTCTCGCGCATGATGATTTTCGAGGAAGTCTGGGGCTATCACTTCGACCCTGGCACCAACCTGATCGACGTGCACATTGGCCGCCTGCGCAAGAAAATCGATCCGCCGGGCCTGGAACCGCTGATTCGCACGGTACGGGGTTCCGGCTATGTCATTGCTGAACCCCGCTAAAGGCTGGCGCTCCTCCAGCAGCCGTCTGCTGGCGCTGTACAGTTCGCTGTTCGTGATCTGGAGCGCGATCCTGATGGGGGTCATGTATTACGAAGTGTTTGGCTACCTCGACAGCCTGGCCAAGCACTCCCTGATGCAGCGCCAGCACCTGTTCGCCCGGATCCATGGCGATCAACTGGAAGATGCGCTCATGGCCAGCCTGACGCTGGACGAGCGCGGTGTCGACGCCTACGGGCTGTTCGATCCGCAACTGCGCCATTTGAGCGGGCCGATCCTGCGCGTGCCCGCCGACCTGCCCCTTGACGGCAAGATCCACATGCTCGGCGGCTGCGTCGATTCCGATGACCCCGGCGTGCCTTCCGACAGCTGCGACGCGGTGGCGACCCGGACCCAGGACGGTCGCTGGCTGGTCCTGGCCCGGGACAACGGCTCGCTGTTCGCGGTGACACGGATCATCCTGCACGCGCTGTTCTGGGGCGTATCGCTGACCGTCCTGCCGGGCATCGCTGGCTGGCACCTGCTGCGCCGCCGACCGCTACGACGGATTCGCCAGTTGCAGGCCAGCGCCGAAGCCATCGTTGCCGGCGACCTGACCCATCGCCTGCCGCTGTCGAGCCGGCGCGACGAGCTGGACATGCTGGCGGCAATCGTCAATGCCATGCTCGAGCGTATCGAGCGCTTGATGAATGAGGTCAAGGGCGTGTGCGACAACATTGCCCATGACCTGCGCACCCCCTTGACGCGTCTGCGTGCCCAACTCTATCGCATCCAGCAACAGGCGCCGGACGGCTCGCCCGAGGCCTTGCAAATGGATCAGGTGATCGCCGAGACCGACACCCTGATGGCACGGTTTCGGGGGTTGTTGCGGATTTCCGAGCTGGAAGACCAGCAGCGGCGCTCGGGTTTCGTGCGCCTCGACCCGTTGCAGTTATTGCAGGAGCTGCATGACTTTTACCTGCCGCTGGCCGAGGAAGGCGAGCTGACCTTCATCCTCGAGGTGCCTGATGCGCTGCCCCTGCTCAACGGCGACCGGGCATTATTGTTCGAGGCCGTCTCGAACCTGCTGAGCAACTCCATCAAGTTCACTCCGCCGGGCGGCACAGTGATCCTGCGTGGGGTCGATCAGGGCGACAGCACCCGCATCGAAGTGCTCGATTCGGGCCCGGGCATCCCCGAGGCGGAGCGCAAGGCCGTGTTTCGCCGTTTCTACCGTGCCGAGGGCAGCAGCCAGCACGGCGGATTCGGCCTGGGCCTGTCGATCGTCGCGGCGATCGTCAATCTGCATGGGTTCACGCTGGAGGTGGGTAGCAGCGAACACGGCGGCGCGCGGTTGGTGCTCGATTGCCGGGGGACACTATTGTAGGGAAACCGCACCTGTGTTGCTGCAGGGAACACTGCACCTGTGGCTCTTGAGCTTTTATGGCGAGGGAGCTTGCTCCCGCTGGGTTGCGCAGCAGCCCCCCTCTCAAGCTCACTCAATCAACCTGATCCACCGCGTCGCCGGGTTCTAGGGCCGCTTCGCGGCCCAGCGGGAGCAAGCTCCCTCGCCACGG
>NZ_FMTR01000033.1:38323-51198 GCF_900100135.1 Pseudomonas sp. NFACC05-1
AGCTTTTGTGGCGAGGGAGCTTGCTCCCGCTGGGCTGCGCAGCAGCCCCTCTCAAGCTCACTCAATCAACCTGATCCACCGCGTCGCCGGGTTCCAGGGCCGCTGCGCGCCCCAGCGGGAGCAAGCTCCCTCGCCACAAGGTGTGCGGTGCCTGATCTTTGGTGATTAGGCTGTCCTGATCATTTATACCGGGTCACTGCGATGCAGCGGGATATTTTCCAGCTCATAGCGCAGCTCTTCGATCAACTTGGCGATGCTCTCTTCCGAACGGACGCTGTCGACACTCATGCCGCTCACCACCAGGTCCACCTCGCCGCTTTCACGGTGATACAGGCGTACAGTGAGGGTGCCGTCACCATTGAGGCTGCATTCGCAGGCCAGCGGCGTAAAGCTTTCTTCCAGGCGGGTGCGCAAGGGGGCCAGATGGGTCATGAAATGCACCTCAGC
Organism: Pseudomonas sp. NFACC05-1; assembly: GCF_900100135.1. Taxonomy (NCBI): domain Bacteria; kingdom Pseudomonadati; phylum Pseudomonadota; class Gammaproteobacteria; order Pseudomonadales; family Pseudomonadaceae; genus Pseudomonas; species Pseudomonas sp. NFACC05-1. Next base: position 38,771 of record NZ_FMTR01000033.1, read on the forward strand.
CCTGGGGGCACAAATGAACGGTGGACAGCACCGACCTCCTGGTCCGCATAGGCATCCTGTCGCTCTCATACTGGGTTAGTTCACTGCACATTGTGGCGTATTCCTTGACTGTTTCGTGGGGACGCGACATCACAGACGATGTCGCACACTGACAGCCTAAGGAACCGCCCCCCCATGCAAAACCCGAATTTGCACCAGCATGCCCGGTGCATTTGCACTGGCTATCATGGTGCCTTCATTCGCCATTCGTTTGCGAACAACCCCCGCTCCCGCGCCCAGACAATCGCCTCGCTGCGGCTATGGACATCCAGTTTCGAATACAGCGTAGCCACGTGATTGCGCACGGTATTGGGCGCCAGCTTCAGGCGCGCGGCGATTTCCTTGTCCGCCAAGCCTTCGCAAATCAGCCCCAGCACGTCACGCTCGCGGGCCGTCAGCTCGGTGAATGACACGCTGGGCACCTGGGCGTTGATGCTCTTCACGTTAGCCAATTTTTCAATCAGGGTCCGACTGAACCAGGACGCGTCTTTCATCACCTCTTCGATAGCCGCCACCAGCTCCAGCTCCGAGCGCTTGCGCTCGGTGATGTTCATCAGCACCAGTAGATAGCAAGGCTTGTCCTGGATGAGCACCGTATCGGCGGCGACCTCACAGTCGATGAGTTCGCCACCCTTCTTGTGCACCTTGACGTCGATACTCGAGACAGCAGCGGCCTTTTCCAGCCGGGCAAACAGCGCGGCGCTGGCGTCCTTGTCGAGAAAGCCGATTTCCTCCACGGTTTTTCCCAGCAGCTCTTCGCTGGCGTAACCGGTGGTCTGGAGAAACGCCTCGTTGATTTCCAACAACTGCTGTTCAGCGCTGCACACCAGGGTGGGTACGGGCGACAGGCGGAACGACTTGGCAAAGCGCTCCTCGCTCTGGCGCAGGGCCGTTTCCGCCTTGCGTCGCGGCTCCATGTCCATGAAGGAAAACAGCATGCAGTCTTCGTCGTGCAGGTCCAGCGGCTGGCCGGCGACGATCACCTGTTTGCTGGTGCCGTCGGGCAATTTCAACTCGGCCTGCATTTGCGGAATGGTCGCGCCCTGCCCCAGGCGTTCGATGGCCAGGTCGCGTCTTTCGGCGGCTTCAAGCACGTCAAGCTCATAGACCGAACGCCCAATCACCTGCTCGCGACTGTAGCCGGTCATCTCCAGGAATCCCGGATTGACCTTGATGTAACGCAGGTCACTGAGGCGACAGATCACCGCCGGTGCCGGGTTGGCCCCGAAGGTTTTCTCGAAGCGCTGCTCGGCGCTGGCCCATTCGGTGGCATCGCTGAGGATCAGCACGAGAAGCTCCGGCTCGCCGTTGCGGTCGGCCAGCACCATGCTGCGGATCCGATGCACCCAGGTCCGATCCGGGTCGGCCTGGGGCGTGACTTCCACCAGCACATCGCTGAACTCATCGCCACGGGCAACCCGGGCGATGGGGTAGTTGTCGTCGCTCAGCGGGTGATTGTTGCGATAACGCAAATTGAAACGCCGGGCGTATTGCCTGGCCGTGGTGCCCAGCTCACTGAGATCCTTGACCCCGTGCATCGCCAAGGCCGCTGCGTTGGCCCAGGCAATGGTCTGGTCGACCTCGATCAACATCACCCCGTCGGACAGCCCGGCAATGATCTGCAGCAATTGACGACGGTTGGTATCGGTGGTCGGGACTTGCTGATTCATTGGGTCTCCATGTGGTCAGTAGGTTTCAAGCATGGATGCGTTGAAGGTTACGACCACATGGGTTTGCAATAGTGCATCGGCCCTTCAAGCCGCCATGCGCCCCTCGGCAATCGCTTGTGAGGCGGCCAGCATCGCTCGCAGCAGCACTGCGCAACCGGCGGCGAGATCGTCCGGGGCGGCATTTTCGATTTCGTTGTGGCTGATACCCCCTTCGCAGGGCACGAAGATCATCCCGGCCGGGCCCAGTTCGGCGAGGAAGATCGCGTCATGACCGGCACCGCTGACGATGTCCAGGTGGGACAGGCCCAGCCCTTGGGCAGCGCCGCGTACGGCGTCGACGCAGCCCTTGTCGAAATACAGCGGCGGGAAATCGGCCGTGGGTTTCAAATCGAAGGTCAGGCCATGTTGCTGGCAGGTGTCTTCGATCACCTGCTTGACCTCGGCGATCATCGAATCCAGCCGCGCCGGTTCCAGGTGACGAAAGTCCAGGGTCATGCGCACTTCGCCGGGGATGACATTGCGCGACCCCGGATAAGCTTGCAGGCACCCGACCGTGCCGCAGGCATGGGGTTGATGACCGAGGGCGGCGCGGTTGACGGCGCCAACGATGATCGAGGCGCCCACCAGAGCGTCCTTGCGCAGGTGCATCGGGGTCGGGCCGGCGTGGGCCTCGACGCCGCGCAAGGTCAGGTCGAACCATTTCTGCCCCAATGCGCCCATCACCACGCCGATGGTCTTGCCCTCGTCTTCGAGGATCGGCCCCTGTTCGATGTGCGCCTCGAAATACGCCCCCACCGGATGCCCGCTGACCGGGCGCGGGCCGGCATAGCCGATGGCATTGAGCGCCTGGCCCACGCTGATGCCCTCGGCGTCGACCTTGGCGAGGGTTTCTTCGAGGGTGAATTTTTCCGCGAACACGCCGGAGCCCATCATGCACGGGGCGAAACGCGAGCCTTCTTCGTTGGTCCAGACCACCACCTCCAACGGTGCTTCAGTCTCAATGTTCAGGTCATTGAGGGTGCGCAGCACCTCCAGCCCGGAGAGCACGCCAAAGCAGCCGTCGAACTTGCCACCGGTGGGTTGAGTGTCGATGTGGCTGCCGGTCATCACCGGTGGCAGGTTCGGATTGCGCCCCGGACGACGGGCGAAGATATTGCCCACCCCATCGATGCTGACAGTGCAGCCCGCCGCCTGGGTCCATTGCACGAACAGGTCGCGGGCCTGGCGGTCGAGGTCGGTCAGGGCCAGCCGACACACACCGCCCTTGACCGTGGCACCGAGCTGGGCCAGGTCCATGAGCGATTGCCACAGGCGATCGCGATTGATGTGCGGGTGGGTGGATTGCAGGACGTCGATGGCTGCGTTCATGGGGATCTCCATTTTTTCAGGCATGTTTTCGGTGTACTTGAGGCCACTATCGCGAGCGAGCTCGCTCGCGATGAGGCCCTTCCTCACACCGCGGTTTTAGCGACGGATGGGCTCGCTCGCATACTGCACAACCCGTAATAAATCACCCCGCCCAGCGCCGAGCCGGTGAACCAGCCGTAGCTGTAGAACCAACTGAACGCATCGCTGCCCAGGGACAGCAGCGTCAGCACCACCGGCACGCCAAAGGCGATGAAGCCATTCCAGTTCCACGCCGGGTAAATGTCGTCGCGGTACAACCCGGCCAGGTCCAGTTGCTGTTTCTTGATCAGGAAATAATCCACCACCATGATCCCGGCAATCGGCCCCAGCAGGCTCGAATAACCCAGCAGCCAGTTGGAATAGACCGACTCCAGGCTGACCTCGGACACAATCAGGCCAAGCTTCTTCAGCAGTTCGTGGGCCATCAGCGCCAGCCCCACCAACCCGGTGAGCATCACCGCCTTGGTGCGACCGATCAGTTTCGGCGCAAGATTCTGGAAGTCGTTGGTGGGCGAGACGATGTTGGCGGCGGTGTTGGTCGAGAGCGTGGCGACAATGATCAGCACCATCGCCAGAGCCACCCACACCGGGCTCTGGATGTGCCCGATCAAGGTCACCGGGTCGGAGACGGTCACCCCCACCAGTTTTTCCGAGGCGGCGGTCATGACCACGCCGAGGGAGGCGAACAGGAACATGGTCAATGGCAGGCCAATGATCTGCCCCACGATCTGGTCTTTCTGACTCCTGGCATAACGGCTGAAGTCAGGAATGTTCAACGACAGCGTGGCCCAGAAACCGACCATGGCCGTCAGGCCGGCAAGGAAGTAGCTGGTCACGCCGGCGCCTTCGGGACGCTTGGCCGGGACCGCCATCAGTTCAGTCAATGAAACGTTGGGCAATGCCCACACCAACAGACCGACGCCCACCAGCACCAGCAGCGGCGCTGACAAGGTTTCCAGCCACTTGATCGACTCGGCACCGCGCAGCACCACCCACAGGTTGATGACCCAGAACACCATGAAGCCGATCACTTCGCCGGTGCCACCCAGGCTCTTCCAGCCTTCGAACACCGAGCCGAGAAACAGGTGGATCGCCAGCCCGCCGAACATGGTCTGGATCCCGAACCAGCCACAGGCCACCAGGGCGCGGATCAGGCACGGCACGTTGGAACCAATCACGCCGAAGGATGAGCGCAAAAGCACCGGAAACGGAATGCCGTACTTGGTTCCGGCAAAGGCATTCAGGGTCAGGGGGATCAGCACGATGATGTTGGCAAACAGAATCGCCAGCAGCGCCTCGCCCACTGTCAGGCCGAAATAGGCGGTGAGCACGCCACCGAGGGTGTAGGTCGGCACGCAGATCGCCATGCCTACCCACAGTGCAGTGATGTGCCATTTGTTCCAGGTTCGCTCGTGCACCTTGGTCGGCGCGATGTCGTGGTTATAACGGGGGCTGTCGAGGACGTCGCTGCCGGCTTCAAGCTCGAACAATCCGTCGCGCTCGGTCACTGTTGATCTGGTCATGTCCGCTCCACTGTTTTCATTATTTTTGCTCATCGACGGGCGATGGCCGGAGTACTTGCACGCGTGCTCCCGACCACCCCGCCAGACCCACGACGGCACTCAATAACCGTGCCGGATAATGCGCCGAGCTGACCGGATGATCGATATAACCCTTTCAACCTTTTGATGTTTAACGTTTTAAAGCCACGTTATTGCCTTGTTTCACTCCCTGCTTACCGCCCTTGAGGCTAGATGACCTTCACGCCCTGTCGAGGGGGAGATTCAAAGTGGTGCACCCCGGATCAACGCAAGGTGTCTAGATCGCACTTGCAACGCTTTCAAGCCGCTGATTTACCATGACAAATCTCGCTCAAATAACGATCCTGTCAAGTGCGTCAAAATGGTGAGCAGGCTCACCATTTTGGTGAATTTATAAATTAATCCTTTAATTTCAATAAGTTAATTAACGCATAAGCTTATAAAAAATAATCTTGCTCATTTCATAAACTCCAGCTAGCGTCTAATCCTGACAGTCGTGACAAGAATATAAACCGCCACGACTTTACCTACCGTGATCGATAAAACATAAAGAACCGGCAACAGTCGGTCATGCCTGCGAGGAACTCGGAATGTCTCTGTTGATCCGTGGCGCCACCGTTATTACCCATGATGAAAGTTATCGCGCCGATGTGTTTTGCGCCGACGGCGTGATCAAGGCCATCGGTGACAACCTGGATGTTCCGGCCGCTGTCGAAGTGCTCGATGGCGGCGGCCAATACCTGATGCCCGGCGGCATCGATCCCCATACGCATATGCAGTTGCCATTCATGGGCACGGTCGCCAGCGAGGACTTCTTCAGCGGCACGGCGGCAGGTCTGGCCGGGGGCACCACCTCGATCATCGACTTCGTGATTCCCAACCCCCAGCAATCGTTGATGGAAGCCTTTCACCAATGGCGTGGCTGGGCCGAGAAAAGTGCCAGCGACTACGGTTTTCACGTGGCAATCACCTGGTGGAGCGAACAGGTCCGCGAAGAAATGGCCGAGCTGGTCAGCCATCATGGGGTGAACAGCTTCAAGCATTTCATGGCCTACAAGAATGCGATCATGGCGGCCGACGACACCTTGGTCGCAAGCTTCGAGCGCTGCCTGGAACTGGGCGCGGTGCCCACCGTGCACGCCGAAAACGGCGAACTGGTCTACCACCTGCAACGCAAGTTGCTGGCCCAGGGCATCACCGGGCCGGAGGCCCATCCGTTGTCGCGTCCTTCGCAAGTGGAAGGCGAAGCCGCGAGCCGGGCCATCCGCATCGCCGAAACCCTGGGCACGCCGCTGTACCTGGTGCACGTGTCCACCAAGGAAGCGCTGGATGAAATCACCTACGCCCGCAGCAAGGGCCAACCGGTCTACGGTGAAGTACTGGCCGGGCATCTGTTGCTGGACGACAGTGTTTATCGCGACCCCGACTGGCAGACCGCCGCCGGCTACGTGATGAGCCCACCCTTTCGCCCACGCGGGCATCAAGAGGCTCTCTGGCACGGCTTGCAATCCGGCAACCTGCACACCACCGCCACCGACCACTGTTGCTTCTGCGCCGAACAGAAGGCTGCCGGCCGCGACGACTTCAGCAAGATCCCCAACGGCACCGCCGGTATCGAAGACCGCATGGCCGTGCTCTGGGACGAGGGGGTCAACAGCGGAAAATTGTCGATGCACGACTTCGTCGCCCTCACCTCCACCAACACCGCGAAGATCTTCAACCTCTACCCGCGCAAAGGGGCGATCCGCGTCGGCGCCGATGCCGACCTGGTGCTCTGGGACCCGCAAGGCAGCCGCACGATTTCCGCCAAGACCCACCATCAGCAGGTGGACTTCAACATCTTCGAAGGCAAGACCGTGCGCGGCGTGCCCAGCCACACCATCAGCCAGGGCCGGCTGGTGTGGGCCGACGGCGACCTGCGGGCCGAGCGCGGCGCGGGGCGCTACATCGAGCGGCCGGCGTACCCGGCGGTGTTCGATTTGCTGAGCAAGCGGGCGGAGTTGAACAAGCCAACCGCCGTGAAACGCTGAAATCCGGGCCTTTGATCGTTCCCACGCTCCGCGTGGGAATGCAGCCCGGGACGCTCTGCGTCCCAGAGCGGAACGCGGAGCGTCCCCAGAGGCATTCCCACGCAGAGCGCGGGAACGATCAAGGCAACGAAAAAAACCACTGCCCACCAGAGGCAGCACCTCAAACACCGTGAGGCCCATTCCATGATCCAGCCCTTGAGTCACCTCCCCCATTCCCAGGAAGACCCGGCCACCCTCGCCGCCCGCTTCAGCGACCTGGCGCCGCCGCTCAATGCGCGCCAGGCCCACCTGGAAGCCTCCCGGTGCCTGTATTGCTACGACGCACCGTGCGTGAACGCCTGTCCAAGCGAAATCGATATCCCTTCATTCATCCGCAACATCCACCAGGACAACGTCCAAGGCGCGGCCCAGAAAATCCTCTCGGCCAACATCCTCGGCGGCAGTTGTGCCCGGGTCTGCCCCACGGAGATCCTTTGCCAGCAAGCCTGCGTGCGCAACAACGTCCATGAATGCGCGCCGGTATTGATCGGCCAGCTGCAACGCTACGCCGTGGATAACGCCCATTTCCGCGAACACCCGTTCAAGCGTGCCGCCACCACTGGCAAGCGTATCGCGGTGGTCGGTGCCGGCCCGGCGGGCTTGTCCTGCGCCCATCGCAGCGCGATGCACGGCCATGACGTGGTGGTTTTCGAAGCCCGTGAAAAAGCCGGCGGCCTCAACGAATACGGGATCGCCAAGTACAAACTGGTGGACGACTACGCCCAACGTGAACTGGACTTCCTGTTGGAGATCGGCGGCATCGAAATCCGCCATGGCCAGAAACTCGGCGAGAACCTGAGCCTGAGCGACCTGCACCAGCAGTTCGACGCGGTGTTCCTCGGCCTCGGCCTGGCCGCCAGCAAACAACTGGGCCTGAGCGACGAACAGGCACCGGGGCTGCTGGCCGCCACCGAATACATCCGTGAACTGCGCCAGGCCGACGACCTCAGTCAGTTGCCCCTGGCCGACCGCTGCATCGTGCTCGGCGCCGGCAACACCGCCATCGACATGGCCGTGCAAATGGCTCGTCTCGGCGCCCGGGACGTCAGCCTGGTGTACCGCCGTGGCTTGGAAGACATGGGCGCCACCGTCCATGAACAAGACATTGCCAAGGCCAATCAAGTGCGCCTGTTGACCTGGGCCCAGCCGCAACAGGTCTTGCTCGACGACGCGGGGCATGTGCGCGGCATGCGTTTCTCCCGCACCCATCTGGAAAACGGCAGGCTGCTCACCAGCGCCGAGACCTTCGACCTGCCCGCCGACGGCATTTTCAAAGCCATCGGCCAAGCCTTCGATGACAACGCACTGGTGGACCCGCTGGCCCGGGAGCTCAAGCGCCAGGACGGACGAATCCTGGTGGACGAACACCTGCGCACCAGCATTCCCGGTGTCTACGCCGGCGGCGATTGCACCAGCCTGGACCAGGACCTCACCGTGCAGGCCGTGCAGCACGGCAAGCTCGCCGCCGAGGCGATCAACGCTCAACTCATGCTCAACGTGGAGGCTGCGTAAATGGCCGATCTGTCGATTGTCTTCGCCGGCATCAAAGCCCCCAATCCGTTCTGGCTGGCCTCCGCGCCGCCCACCGACAAGGCCTACAACGTGGTCCGCGCCTTCGAGGCCGGCTGGGGGGGCGTGGTCTGGAAAACCCTCGGGGAGGATCCGGCGGCGGTGAACGTGTCGTCGCGCTACTCAGCCCATTACGGCGCCAATCGCGAGGTGTTGGGCATCAACAACATCGAGCTGATCACCGACCGTTCCCTGGAGATCAACCTGCGGGAAATCACCCAGGTGAAAAAGGATTGGCCGGACCGGGCGTTGATCGTGTCGCTGATGGTGCCCTGCGTCGAAGAATCCTGGAAACGCATCCTGCCGTTGGTGGAAGCCACCGGCGCCGACGGCATCGAGCTGAACTTCGGCTGCCCCCACGGCATGCCGGAACGCGGCATGGGCGCGGCGGTCGGCCAGGTGCCGGAGTACGTCGAGCAAGTAACCCGTTGGTGCAAGACCTATTGCTCGTTGCCGGTGATCGTCAAGCTCACGCCGAACATCACCGACATCCGCGTCGCCGCCCGGGCCGCCCATCGCGGCGGCGCGGATGCGGTGTCGTTGATCAACACCATCAACTCCATCACCAGCGTCGACCTCGACCGCATGGTCGCCCTGCCCAGCGTCGGCAGCCAGAGCACCCATGGCGGTTATTGCGGCTCGGCGGTCAAGCCGATCGCGCTGAACATGGTCGCCGAAATCGCCCGCGACCCACAGACCCACGGCTTGCCGATCTGCGGCATCGGCGGCATCGGCAGCTGGCGCGACGCCGCAGAATTCATCGCCCTGGGCAGCGGCGCGGTGCAGGTGTGCACAGCGGCGATGCTGCATGGCTTTCGCATCGTCGACGAGATGAAGGACGGCCTGTCGCGGTGGATGGACGAGCACGGCCACGCCAACCTCCAGGCCTTCTCCGGGCGCGCGGTGGGCAACACCACCGACTGGAAGTACCTGGACATCAACTACCAGGTCATCGCGAAAATCGACCAGGAGGCGTGCATCGGTTGCGGTCGCTGCCACATCGCCTGCGAAGACACCTCACACCAGGCCATCGCCAGCCTCAAGCAAGCGGACGGCACACGTAAATATGAAGTAATCGATGAGGAATGCGTGGGCTGTAACCTGTGCCAGATCACCTGCCCGGTGCAAGACTGCATCGAAATGGTGACGGTGGACACGGGCAAGCCGTTTCTGGATTGGAACCATGATCCGCGTAATCCCTACCATGTAACGGCTTGAAGGTTGAGGTGTCTGGACTGGCGCCATCGCGAGCTTGCTCGCGATGAGGCCCTAAGCCACAGCATAAAACCTCAGGGCTCCAACCCAATCCCCCGCAAAATCACACTGGTCACGGTCTGCACCGCCCGCTCGAACTGCATGTCCGACAGCGGCTGGTGGTCGTTGAGGATGTTGATCTGGTGGTCGAAATCGGCGTAGTGCTGGGTCGAGGCCCAGATCATGTAGAGCAGGCTTGAGGGTTCTATCGGGAGGATGCGTTTGTCTTCCACCCATTGGCGGATTTTCGCTTCCTTCATCTTGGCCCAGTCGTAGAGGCTGGCATCCAGGGCCTGGCCTAGCGTCGGGGCGCCGTGGATGATTTCGTTGGCCCAGACTTTCGAGCCGTAGGGACGGCTGCGGGAGTGGTTCATCTTGGCGCGGATGTAGCTGCTGAGCACCACCCGGGGGTCGTCGAACATTTCGAAGCACAAGGCGTCCTGCTTCCAGACCTCCAGCAGGTCGAACAGCACGGCGCTGTAGAGTTCGCTCTTGGTGCTGAAGTAATAGTGCAGGTTGGAACGGGGCAATTGCACTTCGGCGGCGATGTCGGCCATGGCGGTGCTGCCGAAGCCTTTTTCGGCAAAGACCTTCTCGGCGGCCAGCAGGATTTTCTCGACGTTACTGCGACGAATCTCGATCTTGTGATTGCCCATGAGGGCTCCCTGGGGACAGCGTTGGCCAAGGTTAGCATTCACTCACTTTCGATAACACTGGGGGCTCGCTCCCTATTTGACCGTGCATGTTCAGGCGGATGTGCACAGTGCCCTTGTGGCGAGGGAGCTTGCTCCCGCTGGACTGCGAAGCAGACCCAGGTTCTTTGTTTCAGCACAATTTTTTTGGGGCGGCTTCGCCACCCAGCGGGAGCAAGCTCCCTCGCCACGGGGGGTTATGTCGGCTGACGGGTTTCGATGTTGTCCAGTGCACGGTTTGCCAGCAGGCTGCCCAGTTCGATCAGTTGTTGGATGCCCAGGAGGAAATGCCGGCGTGAACCATCCAGGTCGAAAGCCAGGTCGTTGACCATGACATTGGCCGAGGCCAGGGTTTCGCTGAGGTTGGCGAGCAGGCTTTCGGTGTCGACGTTTTGGATGACGGTGAAGAGTTGGACGGGCGCAGCCTCGGCTTCGGGCTTGTCCGGCTTGGGGTTCAGGTAATAGTCGAGTACGCGCTCGGCGGCTTCGTCGAGTTTCTTGGTTTTTTTGCGTGGTGGAGTCGGGTCGGTGTCCGGTGGGTTGGGGGTTACTTTGAACATAGTTGAAGCTCCGATGCTGTAGTAAGGGAGCCAACACCCTCTCGCTACCAAACGAATTAGGGTGGCGGCCATACGAAGGTTGGTAGACCGGGCATCGGAGCCGGCGCCTCCGAAGAGACCCTGCGCATGGCCACCAAAAAGCGAAGTGCATGATTGCACTTGCAAGAGATGACGCTATGCACCGACACCAGGGCTACCAAACCCGATCGCTGATTCCTCAGCGACCCGGAAACGATAAAACCCGACCGCCAGGCGCACAAGCCGGCGGATTCTGGCGCAGGTGTAGGCAATGGCGCAAGACAACGTAGCCCGATCCAGAAGGATCCTACATTCGGATAAACACTGCCCTGTTTGGACTGGGAATAGGGTCAACAGCACACCTGTGGCGAGGGAGCTTGCTCCCGCTGGGTGGCGAAGCCGCCCCAAAAATTTGTGCTGAAACAAAGAACTTGGGCCTGCTTCGCAGTCCAGCGGGAGCAAGCTCCCTCGCCACAGGAGACTTCTGCATCCATTAGATCGTGGGCATTCGACTAATGTCTTAGACCAGTCATCGCACAACTACACCCCGCACAACTGTTCTCAGAGTCCCGTACAGGCCTGGCGTCAAAGCCTTCTATCTTCACTTCGCTCACCTGCAACCATCGAAACGCCTCATTTTTAAGCACCCTCGGCTTGGATAATTCCGATAATGGCCAGTTGACAACGACGTGCGGCTTCCAAATAATCGCCCTCATGTTGTACGACGACGTATAACAAATAAAAACAACAAAAAAGTAGGGAGCGTCATAGTGAGCACACGTGTCCGTTTTTCGCCCGAGCACCGTCCAAACCACCGTACCCTTCTCAACACCAGCCCTGCACTGATCCTGCTCGGTTGCAGCAGCCTGTCTCTGTTTCTCCCGATGACCGCCAGCGCCGAAGGCTTCGTCGATGATGCCAAAGCCACGCTGAACCTGCGCAACGCCTATTTCAACCGTAACTTCACCAACCCGAACAATGCCCAAGGCAAAGCCGAGGAATGGACCCAGAGTTTCATCCTCGACGCCAAGTCCGGTTTCACCCAGGGCGTGGTCGGTTTCGGCGTGGACGTGCTCGGCACGTACTCGCTCAAGCTCGACGGCGGGCGCGGCACCACCGGCACTCAACTGCTGCCGGTGCATGACGACGGCCGCCCGGCCGACGACTTCGGCCGTTTGGGCGTGGCCCTGAAGGCCAAGGTGTCGAAGACCGAATTGAAGGTCGGCGAATGGATGCCTGTGCTGCCGATCCTGCGCTCCGACGACGGTCGCTCCCTGCCGCAAACCTTCCGTGGCGGCCAGGTGACCTCCACCGAAATCAGCGGCCTGACGCTGTACGGTGGCCAGTTCCGCGCCAACAGCCCGCGCAACGACGCGAGCATGGAGGACATGTCCATGAACGGCCGCGGCGCGTTCACCTCCGACCGTTTCAACTTCGGTGGCGGTGAATACGCCTTCAACGAAAAACGCACCCAGGTCGGCGTGTGGTACGCGGAACTGTCCGACATCTACCAGCAACAATATTTCAACCTGACCCACAGCCAGCCCATCGGCGACTGGACCCTGGGCGCCAACCTCGGCTACTTCACCGGCAAGGAAAACGGCAGTGC
>NZ_FMTR01000045.1:0-16307 GCF_900100135.1 Pseudomonas sp. NFACC05-1
CCCATTTCGTTGTCGTCTTGGCCGTTCAGAGCCATCAGAGCCGAACCGATGATGATTGGAGTGTCATCACCTGGGAAGTCGTAAGTGCTCAGCAGATCGCGCACTTCCATCTCAACCAGTTCCAGCAGCTCAGCGTCGTCAACCATGTCAGCCTTGTTCAGGAAGACAACGATGTACGGAACGCCCACCTGACGGGACAGCAGGATGTGCTCACGGGTTTGTGGCATCGGACCATCAGCAGCCGAGCAAACCAGGATCGCGCCGTCCATCTGGGCAGCACCGGTGATCATGTTTTTTACGTAGTCGGCGTGACCTGGGCAGTCAACGTGTGCGTAGTGACGCACGGCCGAATCGTATTCAACGTGAGCGGTGTTGATGGTGATACCGCGAGCTTTCTCTTCCGGGGCGCTGTCGATCTTGTCGAAGTCAACCTTGGCCGAACCGAAAACTTCGGAGCAGACACGGGTCAGAGCAGCGGTCAGCGTGGTTTTACCGTGGTCAACGTGACCGATGGTGCCAACGTTGACGTGCGGTTTGTTCCGTTCAAATTTTTCTTTAGCCACGACAATTAACTCCTAGCTTAAAGGGGCTGAATCAGCCTTGCTTTTTGGTAACAGTCTCGACGATATGCGACGGAGCTGTATTGTATTTTTTGAATTCCATAGAGTAGCTTGCGCGACCCTGAGACATGGAACGAACGTCGGTCGCGTAACCGAACATCTCACCCAACGGGACCTCAGCACGAATCACTTTGCCGGAAACCGTATCTTCCATACCCAGAATCATGCCACGACGACGGTTAAGGTCGCCCATGACATCACCCATGTAGTCTTCAGGCGTAACGACTTCCACCGCCATGATCGGCTCAAGCAACTCACCACCACCCTTCTGGGCCAGCTGCTTGGTTGCCATGGAGGCAGCCACCTTAAACGCCATCTCGTTGGAGTCGACGTCATGGTAAGAACCATCGAACACAGTCGCCTTCAGGCCGATCAGCGGATAGCCGGCGACAACGCCGTTCTTCATCTGCTCTTCGATACCCTTCTGGATCGCCGGGATGTATTCCTTAGGAACCACACCACCTACGACTTCGTTCAGGAATTGCAGACCTTCCTGACCTTCGTCAGCCGGTGCAAAACGAATCCAGCAGTGACCGAACTGGCCACGACCGCCGGACTGGCGAACGAACTTGCCTTCGATTTCACAGCTCTTCGTGATGCGCTCACGATAGGAAACCTGAGGCTTACCGATGTTGGCTTCGACGTTGAACTCACGGCGCATCCGATCAACCAGGATGTCCAGGTGCAACTCGCCCATGCCGGAGATGATCGTTTGACCAGTCTCTTCATCAGTCTTGACGCGGAAAGACGGGTCTTCCTGAGCAAGCTTGCCCAGAGCGATACCCATTTTTTCCTGGTCGTCCTTGGTCTTAGGCTCAACGGCAACCGAAATAACCGGCTCCGGGAAGTCCATGCGAACCAGGATGATTGGCTTGTCAGCGTTGCACAAAGTTTCACCGGTGGTGACGTCCTTCATGCCGATCAAGGCCGCGATGTCGCCAGCGCGCACTTCCTTGATTTCTTCGCGGGCGTTTGCGTGCATCTGCACCATACGACCCACACGCTCTTTCTTGCCTTTTACCGAGTTGATCACGCCGTCGCCGGAGGCCAACACGCCCGAGTAAACTCGAACAAAGGTCAAGGTACCCACGAATGGGTCGGTAGCGATCTTGAACGCCAAAGCCGCGAACGGCTCGTCATCACTTGCGTGACGCTCCATTTCCTCTTCCTCGTTATCCGGGTTGGAACCCTTGATAGCAGGAATGTCGGTTGGAGCAGGCAGGAAGTCGATAACGGCGTCGAGAACCAGGGGAACACCCTTGTTCTTGAAGGAAGAACCGCAAACAGCCAGAACGATCTCACCAGCGATAGTACGCTGACGCAGAGCGGCCTTGATTTCCTCGTTGGTGAGCTCTTCACCTTCAAGGTACTTGTTCATCAGCTCTTCGCTGGCTTCGGCCGCAGCCTCGACCATGTTGCTGCGCCATTGCTCGGCTTCTTCCAACAGCTCGGCAGGAATTTCCTTGCGAACAGGGACCATGCCCTTGTCGGAGTCATTCCAATAAACCGCTTGCATGTTGATCAGGTCGATCTGGCCCTGGAAGTTGTCTTCCGAACCAATAGCCAACTGGATAGGCACCGGAGTGTGACCCAGACGCTGCTTGATCTGAGCGATCACGCGCAGGAAGTTGGCACCAGCACGGTCCATCTTGTTTACGTAAACAAGACGTGGAACGCCGTATTTGTTGGCTTGACGCCATACGGTTTCCGACTGAGGCTCAACACCCGAAGTACCACAGAACACAACGACAGCGCCGTCGAGTACACGCAGGGAACGTTCAACTTCGATGGTGAAGTCTACGTGGCCCGGGGTATCGATAACGTTGAAGCGGTGCTCGTGCGCGTACTGCTTCTCGGAACCTTTCCAGAAGGCGGTGATAGCAGCAGAAGTAATGGTAATACCACGCTCCTGCTCCTGCACCATCCAGTCTGTGGTCGCGGCGCCGTCATGCACCTCGCCCATTTTGTGACTCTTGCCGGTGTAAAAAAGGACGCGCTCGGTGGTGGTGGTTTTACCAGCATCCACGTGAGCAACGATACCGATGTTACGGTAGCGGTTAATCGGTGTAGTACGAGCCATAAAGCCCTCGCAAATTGAGTGACGCTAAAATTAGAAGCGGTAGTGCGAGAAAGCCTTGTTGGCTTCAGCCATACGGTGCACGTCTTCACGCTTCTTAACTGCAGCACCTTTACCTTCAGCAGCGTCCAACAGTTCACCAGCCAAACGCAGAGCCATGGACTTCTCGCCGCGCTTGCGGGCGAAGTCTACCAGCCAGCGCATTGCCAGGGCGTTACGACGGGACGGACGAACTTCGACCGGAACCTGGTAAGTAGCACCGCCTACACGGCGCGACTTCACTTCGACCAGCGGAGCGATGGCGTCGAGAGCTTTCTCGAAGATTTCCAGGGGATCGCTGTTCTTGCGTTCCTTAACTTTGTCCAGTGCGCCATAAACGATACGCTCGGCAACGGCTTTCTTGCCGCTTTCCATTACGTGGTTCATGAACTTGGCGAGAATCTGGCTTCCGTATTTCGGATCGTCCAGAATCTCACGTTTGGCTGCTACGCGACGTCTTGGCATTGATAAGCCCTCAAACGGTCTTCAGGTTAGCCCGGGACAGCGGATGCGTGCCCGACCTTACTCTTATCGACTCAATAAAATTAAAAACTGCTAAACGGCCGATTATTTCGGACGCTTGGTACCGTACTTCGAACGACCTTGGTTACGACCTTTAACGCCGGAAGTATCCAAAGAGCCGCGAACGGTGTGGTAACGAACACCTGGCAAGTCTTTTACACGACCGCCGCGGATCAGGACCACGCTGTGTTCTTGCAGGTTGTGGCCTTCACCGCCGATGTACGAGGAAACCTCGAAACCGTTGGTCAGACGCACACGGCATACTTTACGCAGTGCCGAGTTAGGTTTTTTCGGCGTGGTGGTATACACACGGGTGCATACGCCACGACGTTGCGGGCAGTTCTGCAGCGCAGGCACGTCGGATTTCTCGACGATACGCTTACGCGGCTGACGTACCAGCTGGTTGATAGTTGCCATCTACTAGCTCCACTGTTGTCTTGCGACGCTATTGTCTTACAAGAAAAGCAAAATGGCAGGAACGAATTCCCGCCAAATTTAGGGGATCAAGAGTCTAAAGAGGATCTTGTCCCCAGTCAAGGCAAGGCCCCGACCTCCCCGCCCGCCGGATCTCGACAATTTGTCTCGATCCGCCGAACGGGGCGACCAGGGCCAGGCACTCAATTACCGCAGAACTCAGTTACCACTCGAGTTCAGTGCTTCGGTCAGTGCAGCTTCCACTTCACTGGCGCTTACGCGCAGCGGCTTGTCAGCATCACGGCGACGCTTGCGTTCGCTGTGATAGGCCAAACCGGTACCGGCCGGGATCAGACGACCCACGACCACGTTTTCTTTCAGGCCGCGCAGGTAATCGCGCTTGCCGGTTACCGCCGCTTCGGTCAGTACGCGGGTGGTTTCCTGGAAGGAAGCCGCCGAGATGAACGATTCGGTGGACAACGACGCCTTGGTGATACCCAGCAGCACGCGAGTGAACTTGGAGACAAACTTGTCTTCGGTCGCCAGGCGCTCGTTTTCCACCAGTACGTGAGTCAGTTCCATCTGGTCGCCCTTGATGAAACTCGAGTCGCCGGATTCAGCGATCTCGACCTTACGCAGCATCTGACGCAGGATGGTCTCGATGTGCTTGTCGTTGATCTTCACGCCTTGCAGACGGTAAACGTCCTGGATCTCGTTCACGATGTACTTGGCGAGCGCACTCACACCCAGCAGACGCAGGATGTCGTGTGGATCGCTCGGACCGTCCGAGATAACTTCGCCGCGGTTTACCTGTTCGCCCTCGAAGACGTTCAGGTGACGCCACTTCGGAATCAGCTCTTCGTACGGATCGCTACCGTCGTTCGGTGTAATGACCAGGCGACGCTTGCCCTTGGTCTCTTTACCGAACGCGATGGTGCCGCTGACTTCAGCCAGAATCGAGGCTTCTTTCGGACGACGAGCTTCGAACAAGTCGGCAACACGCGGCAGACCACCGGTGATGTCGCGGGTCTTCGAAGTTTCCTGCGGAATACGAGCGATAACATCACCGATCGCGATCCGCGCACCGTCCGCAACACCGACCAGGGCGTTGGCTGGCAGGAAGTACTGAGCGATTACGTCAGTGCCTGGCAGCAACAGATCCTTGCCGTTGTCGTCGACCATCTTCACAGCAGGACGGATGTCCTTGCCGGCAGCTGGACGATCTTTCGCATCGAGTACTTCAATGTTGGTCATACCGGTCAATTCGTCGGTCTGACGCTTGATCGTGATGCCTTCTTCCATGCCCACGTAGGTCACGGTACCTTTCATTTCGGTAACGATCGGGTGAGTGTGCGGGTCCCACTTGGCCACGATGGCACCAGCGTCGACCTTGTCGCCTTCCTTCACCGAAATCACAGCACCGTACGGCAGCTTGTAGCGCTCGCGCTCGCGACCGAAGTCGTCAGCGATGGCCAGCTCACCGGAACGGGACACAGCAACCAGGTGACCATCCACTCGCTCGACGTGCTTCAGGTTGTGCAGACGGACGGTACCGCCATTCTTCACCTGAACGCTGTCGGCCGCGGAGGTCCGGCTTGCCGCACCACCGATGTGGAACGTACGCATCGTCAGCTGGGTACCCGGCTCACCGATGGACTGGGCAGCGATAACGCCGACCGCTTCACCGATGTTCACCTGGTGACCACGTGCCAGGTCGCGACCGTAGCACTTGGCGCAGATGCCGTAGCGCGTTTCGCAACTGATCGGCGAACGTACGATCACTTCGTCGATGCTATTGAGCTCGATGAACTCGACCCACTTCTCGTCAACCAGGGTGCCCGCAGGAACGATCACGTCCTCGGTGCCCGGCTTGAATACGTCACGGGCGATGACACGACCCAATACGCGCTCACCCAACGGCTCTACAACGTCACCGCCTTCAATGTGCGGAGTCATTACCAGGCCATGTTCGGTGCCGCAATCGATCTCGGTCACGACCAGATCCTGGGCAACGTCTACCAGACGACGAGTCAGGTAACCGGAGTTCGCCGTTTTCAAGGCGGTATCCGCAAGACCCTTACGAGCACCGTGAGTGGAGATGAAGTACTGGAGTACGCTCAGGCCTTCACGGAAGTTCGCGGTAATCGGGGTCTCGATGATGGAGCCGTCCGGTTTGGCCATCAGGCCACGCATACCAGCGAGCTGACGGATCTGCGCAGCAGAACCCCGTGCGCCCGAGTCGGCCATCATGTACATCGAGTTGAAGGATTCCTGGTCGACTTCGTTGCCATGACGGTCGATGACTTTCTCTTTCGAGAGGTTGGCCATCATCGCCTTGGAGACTTCGTCGTTCGCCTTGGACCAGAGGTCGATCACCTTGTTGTACTTCTCGCCCTGGGTTACCAGGCCGGAGGCGTACTGGCTTTCGATCTCTTTCACTTCTTCGGTAGCGGCGCCGATGATGCGGGCTTTTTCATCCGGGATAACGAAGTCGTTAACACCGATGGAAACGCCGGAAATGGTCGAATAGGCAAAACCGGTGTACATCAACTGGTCAGCGAAGATCACGGTCTCTTTCAGACCAACCACGCGATAGCACTGGTTGATCAGCTTGGAGATCGCCTTTTTCTTCATCGGCAGGTTGACGACGTCGAAGGACAGACCTTTTGGCACAACCTGGAACAACAGCGCACGGCCGACGGTGGTGTCGACGATACGGGTGTTGGTCACGCTGCCGCCATCACGATCGTTCACGGTTTCGTTGATCCGCACTTTGACCTTGGCATGCAGTGCGGCTTCGCCGGCACGGAACACACGGTCAACTTCCTGCAGATCGGCGAACACACGACCTTCGCCCTTGGCGTTGATCGCTTCACGCGTCATGTAGTACAGACCCAATACAACGTCCTGCGACGGAACGATGATTGGCTCACCGTTGGCTGGCGACAGGATGTTGTTGGTCGACATCATCAACGCACGCGCTTCCAGCTGGGCTTCCAGTGTCAGCGGTACGTGCACGGCCATCTGGTCGCCGTCGAAGTCGGCGTTGTACGCAGCACAGACCAGCGGGTGCAGCTGGATAGCCTTACCTTCGATCAGTACCGGTTCAAACGCCTGGATACCCAGACGGTGAAGGGTCGGTGCACGGTTGAGCAGAACCGGGTGTTCGCGAATCACTTCAGCGAGAACGTCCCAGACCTCTGGCAGCTCGCGCTCGACCATCTTCTTGGCCGCTTTGATGGTGGTCGCAAGACCACGCATTTCCAGCTTGCCGAAAATGAACGGTTTGAACAGCTCCAAGGCCATTTTCTTAGGCAGACCGCACTGGTGCAGACGCAGGGTCGGGCCAACGGTAATTACCGAACGACCGGAGTAGTCAACACGCTTACCGAGCAAGTTCTGACGGAAACGACCCTGCTTACCCTTGATCATGTCAGCCAGGGATTTCAGAGGACGCTTGTTGGAACCGGTGATAGCGCGGCCACGACGACCGTTGTCGAGCAGTGCGTCGACCGCTTCCTGCAACATACGCTTTTCGTTGCGCACGATGATGTCCGGAGCGGACAGATCAAGCAGGCGCTTCAAGCGGTTGTTACGGTTGATCACTCGACGATACAGGTCGTTGAGGTCGGAAGTCGCGAAACGACCGCCATCGAGCGGAACCAGTGGACGCAGGTCTGGCGGCAGAACCGGCAGAACGGTCAGCACCATCCACTCTGGCAGGTTGCCGGAACCCTGGAAGGCTTCCATCAACTTCAGACGCTTGGACAGCTTCTTGATCTTGGTTTCGGAGTTGGTTTGCGGAATTTCTTCGCGCAGGCGGCCAATCTCGTGTTCCAGGTCGATAGCGTGCAGCAGTTCGCGGACAGCTTCGGCACCCATGCGGGCATCGAAGTCGTCGCCGAACTCTTCCAGCGCTTCGAAGTACTGCTCGTCGTTGAGCAACTGACCTTTTTCAAGGGTGGTCATGCCTGGATCGATAACGACGTAGCTCTCGAAGTAGAGAACACGTTCGATATCACGCAGGGTCATGTCCATCAGCAGGCCGATACGGGACGGCAGCGATTTCAGGAACCAGATATGAGCAACCGGCGAGGCCAGTTCGATGTGCGCCATGCGCTCACGACGAACTTTTGCCAGCGCGACTTCAACGCCGCACTTCTCGCAGATCACACCACGGTGCTTCAAGCGCTTGTACTTACCGCACAGGCACTCGTAATCCTTTACCGGGCCAAAGATCTTGGCGCAGAACAGGCCGTCACGTTCGGGTTTGAACGTACGGTAGTTGATGGTTTCCGGCTTTTTAACTTCACCGAACGACCACGAACGGATCATCTCAGGCGAGGCCAATCCAATACGGATGGCGTCGAACTCTTCGACTTGACCCTGGTTTTTCAGCAAATTCAGTAGGTCTTTCAAGGCCTTTCCTCCTGGCGGAGCAGAGAGCGGGCAAGACAGCCCCGCTCTCGATTCGCGTCACGTGTTATTCGGTTTCCAGATCGATATCGATGCCGAGGGAACGAATTTCCTTGATCAACACGTTGAAAGACTCGGGCATGCCCGGCTCCATACGGTGATCGCCGTCCACGATGTTTTTGTACATCTTGGTCCGGCCGTTCACATCGTCCGACTTCACTGTGAGCATTTCTTGCAGAGTGTATGCAGCACCGTACGCTTCCAGTGCCCAGACCTCCATCTCCCCGAAACGCTGACCACCGAACTGCGCCTTACCACCCAGCGGCTGCTGGGTAACCAGGCTGTAAGAACCGGTAGAACGAGCGTGCATCTTGTCGTCTACCAAGTGGTTCAGCTTCAGCATGTACATGTAGCCAACGGTAACCGGGCGCTCGAACTTGTTGCCGGTACGGCCGTCGAACAGCTGCATCTGGCCGCTTTCTGGCAGGTCAGCCAGTTTCAGCATGGCCTTGATTTCGCTTTCCTTGGCACCGTCGAACACCGGAGTAGCCATTGGAACGCCGCCGCGCAGGTTCTTCGCCAGATCCAGGATTTCCTGGTCGGAGAAGGTGTCCAGCTCTTCGTTGCGACCGCCGATCTCGTTGTAGATCTCGTGCAGGAACTTACGCAGGTCAGCGACCTTGCGCTGCTCTTCGATCATACGGTTGATCTTCTCGCCCAAGCCCTTGGCCGCGAGGCCCAGGTGGGTTTCAAGGATCTGACCAACGTTCATACGCGAAGGTACGCCCAACGGGTTGAGGACCACATCGACCGGGGTGCCATTGGCATCGTGCGGCATGTCTTCAACCGGCATGATCACGGAGACCACACCTTTGTTACCGTGACGACCGGCCATCTTGTCGCCCGGCTGGATGCGACGACGGATTGCCAGGTAAACCTTGACGATTTTCAGCACGCCTGGAGCCAGGTCATCGCCCTGCTGCAGTTTGCGCTTCTTGTCTTCGAACTTGTCGTCCAGCAGACGGCGGCGATCAACGATATAGGCCTGGGCCTTCTCGAGCTGCTCGTTCAGAGCATCTTCAGCCATGCGCAGTTTGAACCACTGGCCATGCTCAAGACCGTCGAGAACTTCGTCGGTGATTTCCTGACCTTTCTTCAGGCCGGCGCCGCCTTCGGCTTTGTGGCCGACCAGAGCGGAGCGCAGACGCTCGAAAGTTGCGCCTTCGACGATACGGAACTCTTCGTTCAGGTCCTTGCGGATCTCGTCGAGTTGAGTCTTCTCGATCGACAGTGCACGAGCATCACGCTCAACGCCGTCGCGAGTGAAGACTTGTACGTCGATGACCGTACCCTTGGTGCCAGTAGGCACACGCAGGGAGGTGTCTTTAACGTCGCTGGCTTTTTCACCGAAGATGGCACGCAGCAGTTTTTCTTCCGGGGTCAGCTGGGTCTCGCCTTTCGGAGTGACCTTGCCCACCAGGATGTCGCCTGCGCCTACTTCAGCACCCACATAAACGATACCGGCTTCGTCCAGCTTGTTCAGTGCAGCTTCACCCACGTTCGGGATGTCCGCAGTGATTTCCTCTGGGCCAAGCTTGGTGTCACGGGCCACACAGGTCAGTTCCTGGATGTGGATCGTGGTGAAGCGGTCTTCCTGAACCACACGCTCGGACAGGCAGATGGAGTCTTCGAAGTTGAAGCCGTTCCATGCCATGAACGCGATGCGCATGTTCTGACCCAACGCCAGTTCACCCATATCGGTGGACGGACCGTCGGCCATGATGTCGCTGCGCTGAACCCGATCACCCTTGCTCACCAGCGGACGCTGGTTGATGCAGGTGTTCTGGTTGGAGCGGGTGTATTTGGTCAGGTTGTAGATGTCGACACCGGCTTCGCCAGTTTCAACTTCGTCATCGGCAACACGAACCACGATACGGCTGGCGTCGACGGAGTCGATTACGCCACCACGACGAGCCACGACGCAAACGCCGGAGTCACGGGCAACGTTACGCTCCATACCGGTACCTACCAGCGGCTTGTCGGCACGCAGGGTTGGTACAGCTTGACGCTGCATGTTCGAACCCATCAACGCACGGTTGGCGTCGTCGTGCTCGAGGAACGGGATCAACGACGCTGCAACCGAAACTACTTGCTTCGGCGATACGTCCATCAAGGTGACGTCTTCCGGCGCCTTGACGGTGAACTCGTTCAAGTGACGAACAGCTACCAGCTCGTCGACCAAGACCTTCTTGTCGTTCATCGTGGCCGAAGCCTGAGCGATCACGTGATCAGCTTCTTCGATGGCGGACAGGAACACGATCTCGTCCGTAACCAGGGCGTCTTTCACCACACGGTACGGGCTCTCGAGGAAGCCATACTGGTTGGTGCGCGCATAGGCAGCCAGGGAGTTGATCAGACCGATGTTCGGACCTTCCGGCGTTTCGATCGGGCATACACGACCGTAGTGCGTCGGGTGTACGTCACGAACTTCGAAGCCGGCACGCTCACGGGTCAGACCGCCCGGGCCGAGTGCGGAGACACGACGCTTGTGGGTGATCTCGGACAGCGGGTTGTTCTGGTCCATGAACTGGGACAGCTGGCTCGAACCGAAGAACTCCTTCACCGCCGCAGCCACAGGCTTGGCGTTGATCAGGTCTTGCGGCATCAGGCCTTCGCTTTCAGCCATCGACAGACGTTCCTTGACCGCACGCTCTACGCGCACCAGGCCAACACGGAACTGGTTCTCGGCCATTTCGCCTACGCAGCGAACACGACGGTTACCCAGGTGGTCGATGTCATCGACGATGCCCTTGCCGTTACGGATATCGACCAGGGTCTTGAGGACAGCAACGATGTCGTCCTTGTTCAGTACACCCGAACCTTCGATTTCGGTACGACCGATACGACGGTTGAACTTCATCCGGCCGACCGCAGACAGGTCATAGCGCTCAGGGCTGAAGAACAGGTTGTTGAACAGGGTCTCGGCGGCATCCTTGGTTGGTGGCTCGCCAGGACGCATCATGCGATAGATTTCGACCAGGGCTTCCAGCTGGTTGCCAGTGGAGTCGATCTTCAGCGTGTCGGAGATGAACGGACCGCAGTCGATGTCGTTGGTGTACAGCGTCTCGATGCGAACGACCTGGGCCTTGGCGATTTTTGCCAGGATCTCGGTGTTCAGCTCGGTGTTGCACTCTGCCAGGATTTCGCCGGTGGCCGGATGCACGATGACCTTGGCCGTGGTGCGCCCCAGGACGTAGTCCAGAGGTACCTGCAGCTCTTTGATCCCGGCTTTTTCCAACTGGTTGATGTGGCGAGCGGTGATACGACGACCCTGCTCGACAATAACCTTGCCTTTGTCATCCTGGATATCGAGGACAGCGATTTCACCGCGCAGGCGCTGAGGCACCAGTTCCAGGCTGAGGTTTTCACCTTGCACATGGAAAACGTTGGTGGTGTAGAACGCGTCCAGCACTTCTTCGGTGGTATAGCCGAGCGCGCGCAGCAGTACCGATGCAGGCAGCTTGCGACGACGGTCGATACGCACGAATACGCAGTCTTTCGGGTCGAACTCGAAGTCCAACCACGAACCGCGGTAAGGAATGATGCGCGCGGAGTAAAGCAGTTTGCCGGAGCTGTGCGTCTTGCCACGGTCGTGGTCGAAGAACACGCCCGGAGAACGGTGCAGCTGGGAAACGATTACACGCTCGGTACCGTTGATTACGAAGGTACCGTTCTCAGTCATCAGGGGGATTTCACCCATGTAGACTTCTTGCTCTTTGATGTCCTTGATCGCTTTGTTCGACGATTCTTTGTCGAAAATGATCAGGCGCACTTTTACCCGCAAAGGTACGGCGTAAGTAACACCGCGCAATACGCATTCTTTGACATCAAATGCCGGTTCGCCCAGGCGATAACCGACGTACTCCAGCGCAGCATTGCCGGAGTAGCTGATGATCGGGAAAACGGATTTGAAGGCCGCATGCAGGCCCACGTCGCGGAACTGATCTTTAGTCGCTCCCGCTTGCAAGAATTCACGATACGAATCCAGCTGGATGGCCAGGAGGTACGGCACATCCATGACGTCCGGCAACTTGCTAAAGTCCTTGCGGATACGTTTTTTCTCAGTATATGAGTAAGCCATCAGCGTTCCCCAGCTTGGTCACCTGCTTGTTTGGCCCCTCCCGACGGGAGCAGCCAGAAAATCGTGCAAACCCCATGGTTTGCGCCACCACATAGGGTGGTTACAGCTCGCTATCGGCACCGACCCAGTCGGCTGCCAATAACGGAAAAAGGCCGGTGGCAAGAGCCACCAGCCATCAGCCTGTCGCTTAACGCTCGGGCTGGAGACGCAAAGTCGATGCTTACTTCAGCTCGACTTTAGCGCCTGCTTCTTCCAGAGCGGCCTTGGCTTTGTCAGCTGCGTCTTTGGCAACAGCTTCCAGAACCATGGCAGGAGCGCCGTCAACTACAGCCTTGGCTTCTTTCAGGCCCAGACCGGTCAGTTCACGTACTGCCTTGATCACGTTTACTTTCTTCTCGCCAGCTTCGGTCAGCATGACGTTGAATTCGGTTTGCTCTTCAGCAACGGCAGCAGCAACAGCTGGACCAGCGGAAGCAGCAGCAGCGGTAACACCGAATTTTTCTTCGAAAGCTTTGATCAGCTCAACAACTTCCATTACGGACATGTTGCCAACGGCTTCGAGGATATCGTTTTGAGAGATAGACATGACTCTAAATTCCTGGATTGGGGGACGGCCTACGCGACCATCGAAATAAACAAAAAACGCGAAAAGGAGTGTCGAGCCTTAGGCTGCGGCAGCTTCTTTCTGGTCGCGCAGTGCCGCCAGAGTACGAGCCAACTTGCTGGTTGCGCCTTGAATCACGCTCATCAGCTGAGAAATTGCTTCGTCACGGGTCGGCAGAGTTGCCAGTACGTCGATCTGGTTAGCTGCGAGGAACTTGCCCTCGAACGCAGCTGCCTTAATCTCGAACTTGTCCTGACCTTTGGCGAATTCCTTGAACAAACGGGCAGCAGCGCCAGGATGTTGGGTGGAGAACGCGATCAAGGTCGGGCCGGTGAACACGTCGTTGAGGACACTGTATTCAGTGTCAGCAACAGCGCGCTTGAGCAGGGTGTTACGTACAACACGTACATAAACGCCAGCTTCACGAGCCTCTTTACGGAGTCCGGTCATAGCGCCTACTGTTACGCCACGGGCATCAGCCACGACAGCGGACAGAGCAGCTTTGGCAGCCTCGTTGACTTCAGCGACGATGGCCTTCTTGTCTTCGAGTTTAATTGCCACGGGTTTAACTCCTGCTTGTTACCGTTTCATCCGGTCGAAACCGAATGTCGTTTTGGTGTCTGATTCGGTAAGGAACCGGGAGCACCATCTGCGTAGGCTTGTGGTTTAAGACTTGCGTCGCCTACGGTCTTGGACAGCCCCCGCCAGGCAGGGACCCCAATTTTTTTGATTGGCGCAATTACTTGCGCCAATCCGAGTCTTACGCGTCGAGCGAGCTCTGATCGATAACCAGACCTGGGCCCATAGTGGTGCTCAGGGTAACGCGCTTGACGTAGATACCTTTCGAAGAAGCTGGCTTGATACGCTTCAGATCAGCGATCAGGGCTTCAACGTTTTCCTTCAGCTTGACGGCATCGAAGCCGATCTTGCCAACGGAAGTGTGGATGATGCCGTTTTTGTCGGTGCGATAACGAACCTGACCAGCCTTGGCGTTTTTAACCGCAGTGGCTACGTCTGGCGTTACGGTGCCGACTTTAGGGTTAGGCATCAGACCACGTGGACCGAGGATCTGACCCAACTGACCTACAACGCGCATGGCATCCGGGGATGCGATCACTACGTCATAGTTCAGGTCGCCGCCCTTCATTTCAGCAGCCAGATCGTCCATGCCTACGCGATCAGCACCAGCAGCCAGAGCAGCTTCAGCTGCTGGGCCCTGGGTGAAGACAGCTACACGAACGGTCTTGCCAGTGCCGTGTGGCAGCACGGTAGCGCTACGAACGACCTGGTCGGATTTACGTGGGTCAACGCCCAGGTTCACAGCAACGTCGAACGACTCGCTGAACTTGACAGTCGACAGCTCAGCCAGCAGAGCGGCGGCGTCTACAAAGTTGTAGGCCTTGCCTGCTTCGATTTTGCCGGCGATAGCCTTTTGACGCTTGGTCAGCTTAGCCATTACACACCCTCCACGTTAAGGCCCATGCTACGAGCAGAACCGGCGATAGTACGCACGGCTGCATCCATATCAGCTGCAGTCAGATCCGCGTTTTTGGTTTTCGCGATTTCTTCCAGCTGAGCACGGGTAACGGTGCCAACCTTAACGGTGTTTGGACGAGCGGAACCGCTGGTCAAACCTGCAGCCTTCTTCAGCAGAACCGAAGCTGGGGTGCTTTTTGTTTCGAAAGTGAAGCTACGGTCGCTGTAGACAGTGATGATCACTGGAGTCGGCAGACCTGGCTCAAGACCCTGAGTACGGGCGTTGAAGGCCTTGCAGAATTCCATGATGTTCACGCCGTGCTGACCCAGGGCAGGACCAACAGGTGGGCTTGGGTTAGCCTGAGCGGCCTTCACTTGCAGCTTGATGTAAGCGGTAATTTTCTTGGCCATGAGGCACTCCAATTACGGGTTCGAACGCCTCGAAAGGCTCCCCGGTTACTTGCGCGTTTATCCCAGTGACGACAAAACCCCACAGCCTTGGGCTGCGGGGTTGGGATGCCTGTTCAATCAGACCTTTTCGACCTGGCTGAACTCTAGCTCTACCGGAGTAGAGCGACCGAAAATGAGCACTGCCACTTGGATCCGGCTCTTTTCGTAGTTAACTTCTTCAACCGTGCCGTTAAAATCAGCGAATGGACCGTCGGTGACGCGTACAACCTCACCCGGCTCAAACAGTGTCTTCGGCTTCGGCTTGTCGCTACCATCAGCGACGCGACGCAGAATCGCTTCTGCCTCTTTATCCGTGATCGGCGCAGGCTTGTCGGCGGTACCGCCAATAAAGCCCATCACCCGAGGGGTATCCTTGACCAAGTGCCAAGTCCCTTCGTTCATATCCATCTGCACCAGCACGTAGCCCGGAAAGAACTTACGTTCACTTTTGCGCTTCTGGCCATTACGCATCTCAACCACTTCTTCAGTGGGGACCAGAATCTCGCCGAAGCCATCTTCCATGCCAGCCAGCTTTACGCGCTCTACCAGCGAGCGCATGACATGCTTCTCGTAACCCGAGTAAGCATGCACAACGTACCAACGCTTAGCCACGGGACACCCTTAGCCAACAATCAAGGAAACAAGCCAGCCGAGCAGGGAATCGAGCCCCCACAACAGCAACGCCATTACCAGAACAACAGCCACAACGATCAACGTGGTCTGCGTGGTTTCTTGGCGAGTCGGCCATACGACTTTACGAATCTCGGTGCGAGCTTCCTTAGCGAGTACAAAGAAAGACTTGCCCTTGGCTGTCTGCAGGCCTACAAAGGCAGCAACAGCAGCAATGGCGAGCAATGCAAGTACGCGGTACAGGATCGGCGAAGCAGAATAATACTGATTGCCAACAACGCCAATAACCACCAAAGCGACTACCACTAGCCACTTGAGCAGATCGAAGCGAGAGCCTTGAGCTTCAGCTTTAGGAGTCATCTATGAAGATCCTGTGAAAAGAAAGCCAGACACACCGAGTGAATCTGGCAGGTCAGGAGGGAATCGAACCCCCAACCTACGGTTTTGGAGACCGTCGCTCTGCCAATTGAGCTACTGACCTAAAACAAAATCAGGCCGACCATTATGCCGGCCCGAAAAAGACATTACAACTGTTTACTCGATGACTTTGGCTACGACGCCAGCGCCGACGGTACGACCGCCCTCACGGATAGCGAAACGCAGACCGTCTTCCATCGCGATGGTCTTGATCAGGGTAACAGTCATCTGAATGTTGTCACCTGGCATTACCATTTCAACGCCTTCTGGCAGCTCGCAGTTACCAGTCACGTCAGTTGTACGGAAGTAGAACTGTGGACGATAGCCTTTGAAGAACGGAGTGTGACGACCGCCTTCTTCCTTGCTCAGAACGTAAACTTCTGCGGTGAACTTGGTGTGCGGCTTGACGGTGCCTGGCTTGACCAGAACCTGGCCACGCTCAACGTCGTCACGCTTGGTGCCGCGCAGCAGTACGCCGCAGTTCTCGCCAGCACGACCTTC
>NZ_FMTR01000037.1:0-42646 GCF_900100135.1 Pseudomonas sp. NFACC05-1
GGGTATCGCTACACGGTGAACCCGACGGGGTGGGTGGATCCGTTGGGGTTGGTGGATTGTCCGGGGAAGGGTGGGTGTCGGCCGGCGGTTGGGGATCAGGATCCGGCGGGTAAGGTCCAGGTAGATGAGGGGGAGCCGCGGTTGCCGATGACGGCGGAGCAGCGGCGGGCGCGGATTGGTGAGTTGGGAGAGGCGAATGCTAAGCGGCGCGTAGAGGCGTATGAGGAGAAATATAAAATGCACACTGTCGCCAAGCACAATCCAGAAATATCTGACAAGGCGATTAGGCAACGGTCAATTGATGGAAGTCATCCAACGAAAAAAGGAAAGAAAGGACCGATAAACCATAGCTCGCAATTTATAAGTTGGAGGCTGCAGATGCATGCAATTAATGATGCGATTGCTAGGATGAATCGGGTGCCGCCAGCTTATACAGGATTTACCAAGGACGGTGATCCAGTAGTAAGAAAAGAGATGCCTGGGGGAGGGAGAGGGTATAAGGTTAATAAAAAAGATAAGGATAATCCTGTGTATATGGATAGCTTGGATTACTCGGAAGTTAGGTTCGATCAGGCCGTTAAGGGTAGGCCTTATACTGCTTTCCCTGATTAGAGGTGTGTAATGTTGATGTGGGTAAATTATGATCTTCCCTTTGTGCCTGTGCTGTCGTATTGGCTAGGGGGGATTTCAATATATGATCTTGAAGAGACGCTGGGTGAGCAGCTTTGGGTTTTCAATCCAAACGAAAAGGATGATAGGGAGAAAATAATAAAGGAGTTTATTTTACGGCGGTTCGATGACTTAACCTATAGGCACAGATTTCTATTGCTTGAAGTTCTGAAGTCGGCTCTTTCTTCTCCTGGTTTTGACTTTTCGAAAGAGTTTGAGAGTGACTATGATGATCCACGCTCTATGGCTTGGGACGAGACTGAAATTGATGATCCTCGCCAATTTTTTGAGGATATATACAAGCTGGCAAGCGAAGAATGGAAAGAGGACTTGGATAAAGCATCCCTCGAAGATCCATCTACTTGGTAGGTCCGAACACAAAATTTCTGGCCTTCTCTCAGCTCAATCCACATACCGCTAAGCTGCTTTTGTGGCGAGGGGATTTATCCCCGCTGGGCTGCGGAGCAGCGCCCAAACCAGACAACTCGGAGTATCAGGAAGAGTGAGTTCGCTGCTTTAGGGCTGCTCTGCAGCCCAGCGGGGATAAATCCCCTCGCCACAGGGGTTGCGCCAGGGCGTTCGGGCCGCGGTGAATGGAGAATCCGCTTACACCGACAACCCCAACTCCACCACAGCCTCCCGCTCAGCCAAACCATCTACTAAATACACACTCCCCCCCAAAATCTCCTTGGCATGGTGCTTGGCCTGCGAAGCCAGTTCCGCCAACTGGCTGGCGTCCAATTCCTCACAGGCCTCGGCGCGCAGGTGCACCACGCCAATCGACAGCGACAACAACGCGAACTCCTGTCGAACGCCCTGTCGGTTCAACGCTGTAAAGCATCCAACCTCCAGGTGTTCGGGGCGGTAGAAGCGGCGGCAGTGGGTCTGGAAGTCGCTGAGGAGCTGGTCCAGGCGTCTGCGCCAGTCTTCCGGGCCGAGGACCAGCAGGAAGTCGTCGCCGCCGATATGACCGACGAAGTCGCGGCTGGGGTCGATGCGTTCGTTCAGGCATTGGGCCAGGCACAGCAGGACTTCGTCGCCGCGACCGTAGCCGTAGATGTCGTTGAAGGGTTTGAAACTGTCGATGTCCACGTAGCAGATCACCGACTCCTGCCGCTGCTGCAGCAGGCGCGTGAGGCATTGCTGGATCGGGACGTTGCCCGGTAGCAGCGTCAGTGGGTTAGCGTAGCGGGCCTGTTGGATTTTCAGTTCAGTGATGAGCTTGAGCACATCGATCACCCGGCCCAGGCCCATGTAGCTGCCGTTGAGGGTGATGATGAAGTCCTCTTCGATGCGTTGTCGGGCGCGGCTGGTGATCAGGCGACTGACTTGTTGCAACGACTGGTTCAACTCCACTGCGAGAAAGTCGTCGCTCATCAAGCGGCTGATGGGTTTGCGGGCGAACAGGTCGGTGGCGAAGGGTTTGAGCAAGGCATCCGAGAGCGAATGGCGATGAACGATGCCGCAGGGCTGCCCTTGATCATCCAGCACCGCCAGGGAGTTGAGGTTGGCCTGGCGACGAAAGGCTTCCAGCACGGTGGCTGTCGGCGTGTTGTGGGCCACTGCCGGTTGTTCGTTGAGTAGCGCACCGAGGTCGTTGACCTCATCGCTCAACGCCGCCACGCCGCTGTCCTGCTTGGGCATCAGCGCCCTGGCATCGCGTGACGGTTGTTCCTGAGGCCGGGCCAGCAGATAGCCCTGGACCAGGTCGACGCCCATTTCGATCAGCACCGCCAATTCTTCCGGCAGTTCGATTCCCTCGGCAATCACCTGGGCGCGGGAGGCCCGGGCGATTTTCAGGATCGAGCCCACGAACTCGCGCTTGAGGGCGTCCTGGTGGATGCCGTCGATGAAATGCCGGTCGATCTTCACATAATCGGGTCGCAATTCAGACCACAGCCGCAGGCTCGAATAGCCGGCGCCCAGGTCGTCCAGGGCAATCGAGAAACCCATCGCACGATAATGATGCAGCGCGGTTTGCAGGAGCTGGAAGTCATCGATAGGGGTTTGTTCAGTCAGTTCGATCACGACTTGGCTGGGGGCAATGCCGAGGTCCTGCAGCAGTTGCAGGGTGCGCCCGGTCTGGTGCGCGGACTCCAGCAGCGACTCGGGCGAGACGTTGAGAAACAGCTTGCCCGGGAGCTTTTGCTCATTGAAGCGCTGGCAGGCGCTGCGGCGGCAGGCCAACTCTAGTTCGCTGAGGCGGCCGGCCTGGCGCGCCACGGAGAGTAGCGCGATGGGGGAGTGCAACGGGCTGTTGGAGGGGCCGCGGGTCAAGGCTTCATAACCCACGATGCGCCGTTCGGAAAGGCAGATGATCGGTTGGAACAGGCTGTGCAAACCGCTTTGAGCCAGGATCGAACTCAAGGCACTCAGCTGTTCTGTCGTGGTCATGGCAATCTCTGGCGATAAAAAAAGGACCGGGTGCGTGGCACCCAGTCCTGTATTTCACGACAGACTGATGTCAGTTTGATGACACTCAGACGAGCATCACCATTAAATGGCCATCATCCTAGTGCTTGGCGATCGCTGTGTTGAGTTTCAGGTAATCCAGCAGGATCCGCCCGGTCTCGCTCAGGTAGGCATCGTCTTCCGGCTTGGTTTTCTCCGGCTCGGTGATCAGGTCTTCGTCCTCTTTCTTCAGTTCTTTGAGCGGTTCTTCGCCCTTGGCCTTGCGACGCAGGTTTTCCATGGTCAGTTGCTTGGCCTCGATGTCGGCATGCTGCGCGCGACGGTCGGCTTCGTTGAGGGTGACGGTTTTCTCCATCATCAACTTCTGCGCCAGGGCCAGCTTGTCGCGGATGAAGACAAACTCTGCATCCTGGGCCGTGCGGGTGTCATGCTCGGACTTGAGCTGGGCCAGGAACGGCTTGAACGGATCCACCGCCGGCTTGATCGCCGGGCGGATGGTGTCCCACGGCATCGCTTCGGGCAGGGCGCTTTCGCCGATTTCCTTGGTGTCGATGAT
Organism: Pseudomonas sp. NFACC05-1; assembly: GCF_900100135.1. NCBI lineage: Bacteria > Pseudomonadati > Pseudomonadota > Gammaproteobacteria > Pseudomonadales > Pseudomonadaceae > Pseudomonas > Pseudomonas sp. NFACC05-1. The sequence goes on from NZ_FMTR01000037.1 coordinate 3,638, forward strand.
CGACGGGTAGTCGATGTCAGGCAGTACGCCCTGATGCTGGGTGCTCTGGCCGGAAACCCGGTAGAACTTCGCCAGGGTCAGCTTCAGTTCGCCATGGTTGAGGGGCTGGATGGTCTGCACGGTGCCTTTGCCGAAGGTCTGGCCGCCGATGATCAGCGCACGGTGATAGTCCTGCATGGCGCCGGCGAAAATCTCCGAGGCGGAAGCGGACAGGCGATTGACCAGCAAGGCCATTGGCCCCTTGTAGAACGCACCGGGGTTTTCGTCTTCCAGCACATCCACTCGACCATCGGCGTTACGCACGAGCACGGTCGGGCCCTTGTCGATGAACAGGCTGGTCAGCTCGGTGGCTTCCTGCAGGGAGCCGCCGCCGTTGTTGCGCAAGTCGATGACCACGCCGTCGACTTTTTCCTTCTGCAGCTCGGTCAGCAGCTTCTTGACGTCGCGCGTGGTGCTCTTGTAGTCCGGATCCCCGGCGCGGAAGGCCTTGAAGTCCAGGTAGAAGGCCGGGATCTCGATGATGCCGAGCTTGTAGTCCTTGCCGTCCTGCTTGAGGTTGAGGACCGATTTCTTCGCTGCCTGTTCTTCCAGCTTCACCGCTTCACGGGTGATGGACACGATCTTGCTGGTCTGGTCGTTCGGCGCATTGCTGGCCGGAATGACTTCCAGGCGCACCACCGAGCCTTTCGGACCACGGATCAGCTTGACCACTTCGTCCAGGCGCCAGCCGACCACGTCGACCATTTCCTTGTTGCCTTGGGCGACGCCGATGATCTTGTCCGCCGGGCTGACCTGTTTGGTCTTGTCCGCCGGGCCCGCCGGGACCAGGCGCACGATTTTCACCTGGTCGTTGTCGCTCTGCAGCACCGCACCGATGCCTTCCAGGGACAGGCTCATGTTGATGTCGAAGTTTTCCGCGTTATCCGGCGACAGATAATTGGTGTGCGGGTCGTAGGACATGGCGAAGGTGTTGATGTACGCCTGGAAAACGTCTTCGGCGCGAGTCTGGTCCAGGCGAGCCAATTGGTTCTTGTAACGCTTGGTCAGGGTTTCCTGGATCTGCTTGGAATCCTTGCCGGCGATCTTCATGCGCAGCACTTCGTCCTTGACGCGCTTGCGCCACAGGTCATCGAGTTCGGCTGTGCTTTTGAGCCAGGGGGCGTCCTTGCGGTCGACCAGCAAGGTTTCCTTGGTATTGAAATCGATTTTGTCGACGCCTTTGTTCAGCTCGGCAAGGGCGTAGTCCAGACGCGCCTTCACGCGGTCCAGGTAGCGCTTGTAGATGGTGAACCCGGCGTTCAGGTCGCCGCTCTTGAGGAAGTCGTCGAACTGGGTCTTCCATTTGTCGAATTCAGCGATGTCGCTGGCCAGGAAGTAACTGCGCGACGGATCGAGCAGCTTCAGGTAGCTGTCGTAGATGATGATCGAGCGCGCATCATCGAGTGGCGGCTTGCTGTAGTGATGGCGCTTGAGCAACTCGACCACGTTAAGGCTGGCAATCACCTCGTCACGATCGGGCTGAAGCTTGTCCCAGCTGTTGGCTGCGAACGTATCGTTCGACAGCGGTAACAGGCCGAGGCCAATGACTAGCGCGAGGGCGGTACTGGGGAACAGATGCTTCATGCTGATTCGACGCAGGGACAATTGATAACGCATATTAGGCCGTCTTTGAAGTCGCCGGTTCCATGTGGCCCGGGCGCATAATGCAAGAAAGCCCGGCGTTGAAGCAGCGGGCCCAGTCGAGACTCACTATGGAGGCACCGTGAAAGCATTGCAAGGCGTTGAAGGCCAAGTGGTATGGGCAGATGAGCCGAGCCCGGCGTGTGATGTCGGGCAAGTTCGTATTCGTGTGGCAGCCGCCGGCCTGAATCGGGCCGATTTGCTGCAAAAAGCCGGACTTTACCCGCCGCCGCCCGGCGCCAGCCAGGTGTTGGGGCTGGAGTGCGCCGGGGTGATCAGCGAGGTCGGGCCGGGCTCGTCCTGGCAGGTGGGCGACCGCGTTTGCGCGTTGCTGGCCGGCGGTGGGATGGCCGAGGAGGTGGTGGTCGATGGCCGGCATGTATTGCCGGTGCCGGAGGGCCTGTCATTGACTGAGGCGGCCGCGCTGCCGGAGGTCTACGGCACTGCGTGGCTGAACCTGTTCCAGCTGGCGGCGCTCAAGCCGGGTGAAAAAGTACTGTTGCACGCTGGGGCCAGCGGCGTCGGCTCGGCCGCGATCCAGCTGTGCAAGGCGTTCGGCAACCCATGCTGGGTCAGTGTCGGTTCGACCGAGCGGCTGGCCTATTGCGAGGCCCTGGGCGCCCAGGGTGGCGTGGTACGCACCGATGGCCTGGAGAGTTTGAACGATCTCGGTCCGTTCGACGTGATCCTCGATCCGGTGGGCGGCAGCTACGCCAAACTCAACGTGAAACTTTTGTCAGTTGACGGCCGCTGGGTGTTGATCGGCCTGATGGGGGGGCGCTCGACCGAACTGGATCTGGCACAGGTGCTGGGCAAGCGTATCCAATTGCTCGGTTCGACCTTGCGCAGCCGTGACGAGCAGTTCAAGGCCGACCTGATCAGCGAGCTGGGCCAACAGGTGTGGCCGCTGTTTGCCGACAAGCGCCTGAGCCCGCAACTGGCCAAGACCTTCGCGATCAAGGATGCCGAAGCGGCGTTTGCGGAGTTGGCGACCAACCAGGTGTCAGGGAAGTTGGTGTTGGTGATCGACGAGAGTCTGAGCTAGTCGCGCAAGCAGTACAGCTGCGGTTCCTGTGTCGAGCAAGCTTGCTCGACACAGGAATTTGAGTGTCCTGTAGTAAGTGCTCGCTCCCGCGCTCGCTGGAATTTGCAAAGGGCTAGATAGGGATACACCCTGTCAAGTCTGACAGTAGACACCACGAAGAAAGTCACTCTAGAGTGGGTTCGAGAGTAATAGATGTCTCTCTGTTTAGTGTCCACTGACAGAAGAGGTGCTGTGATGGCTACGAAAGAGCTCCGCATGACCCAGGAATATGTTGACGACAACAGATCGCCCGACGTTGTCCTGGAGATCTATAAGGGCAAGAAGTTGCTGTTCGCGACTTTTGTCTCTGCGTCGAAAAAGAACGGCCCCTACGATACCGTCAATGTCAAAACCGACGCTGATGGCGACGGCGACATGGACAGGCAAGACGAAAAAGCAATTCTGGATCTGGCAAAAGCCTTTTCCAAGTTCAAGTAGGGCACTGGCATGTCTGATCATGTCGTTCTACACGCGCTGGTTTGTGCACTTTCATGGGGGCTCGTTGAAGCTGCCCAAGCACAAGTGCCTTCAGACACGTCAGAACAAGGGCCATGGGGAGATTGGGGCGCGGCTGCATACTGCCCTCAGGGACAATATGTCTGGGGATTCCGACTCAAAAGTGAACCCGATCAGGGCAGTGGGGATGATACGGCCCTGAATGCGATGCAGGTGTATTGCGGGCTCTAGCTCTAGTGCCTGTTGCCGTTTCGCAGACTCACCAGCACAGTGCAGGTGCGGCCCGTGGCAGCGACAAGGTGATATCGACGGTGGCTTTCACCTTTGACCGGCGACCACGGGCAAGCTGACCTTCGGTCGGCAGCCCGTATCCGATGCGCGGGCCCTGCTAGCGTTAACTAATGGGGGATGGGGTAACCGCAGCTTTCATTTCACCCGCCAGGTGAAGAGGTTGATCATGGCCATCGCCGAATGGCGCATGCAGGGCGTCGAATTCATTGCCTGCAACTGCAATTGGGGCTGCCCCTGTCAATTCAATGCACCACCGACCCATGGTCACTGCCAGGCGGTGGCGTCGATGCGAGTGGAACACGGATATTTCAATCAGGTCGCGCTGGACGGTTTGTGCTGGGCCGCCACCTTCGCTTGGCCGGGTGCCATCCATGAGGGCAGCGGCAGTTGCCAGGTGTTCATCGATGAACGCGCCGATGAGGCGCAACGCCAGGCCCTGTTGACCATTCTTTCTGGCTTGGAGAGCGACCCTGGGGCCAACGTGTTTCAGGTGTTCAGCAGCACCATGAGTGAAGCGTTCGAACCGCTGTTCGTGCCCATCACTCTTTCCATCGATGTCGATCAGCGCTTGGCGCACCTGGACATTCCAGGCGTGCTGCAGGCCAGCGGCGAGCCGATCCGCAGCCCGATCGACGGTTCACCTCATCGAGCCCGCCTGTCCCTGCCCAACGGCTTCGAGTTCCGTGAGGCCGAAGTGGCCAGCGGCAGCTACCAGACGCATTCAGCCCTCAAACTACAATCCCAGGGCAGTCATAGCCACCTCGCCCACGTGCACTTCACCGGCCATGGCATAGAGCCGTAATGGCAGAACCTCAGGCGGCGACGCCGAGCAAGCGACTGACAGGCGAGCAGTTACTGCTCCTGCTCTGCCTGCTCGCGCTGACTGCCCTGGCCTGGCTGATGTTGCTGGAGATGGCTCGCGACATGAGTGCGCCGGGCGGCATGGCTGATGCGGCGATGGGTGGCATGGTCATGCCTTGGAGCCTGGCCGATGCGCTGCTGATGTTCGCCATGTGGGTGGTGATGATGGTCGGCATGATGCTGCCCAGCACCTTGCCCATGCTGTTGATCTACCAGCAGATGCTGCGCAAGCGCATGCCGGCACCGCGGCGACACCTGGCCCTGCTGCTGTTCGGCAGCGCCTATGTCCTGGTCTGGGCCGGTTTTGCCCTGGGCGCCACGGCGCTGCAATGGGCGCTCGAGCAGCTCGCCCTGCTCAGTCCGGGGATGCGTAGCACCAGTACCGCGCTGGGCGCCGGCCTGCTGTTGGTCGCAGGCGTCTATCAGTGGCTGCCAGGCAAGGCGGTCTGCCTTGAGCATTGTCGCGGGCCGCTGCATTTTCTGCTCAGCTACTGGCGCCCCGACGTGCTCGGGGGTTGGCGCATGGGGCTGGCCCATGGCGCTTACTGCCTGGGCTGCTGCTGGGCCCTGATGGGCCTGCTGTTCGTGGTCGGCGTGATGAACCTGCTCTGGGTGGCAGTGATCGGTGCCTTCATTTTGCTGGAGAAAAACCTGCCGCAGGGACTCTGGTTCAGCCGTGTCTGCGGTGTGTTGTTGCTCGGCTGGAGCCTGTGGCTGTTGCTTGGCTGAACCTGTGGGAGCGAGTGTGCCTTATTGTCAGGAACTTACCGACGCACTCGTGCCCCGTGGCGAGGGAGCTTGCTCCCGCTGGGTGGCGTAGCCGTCCCAATCGAGACGACGCAATTGCCCAGGCAGATCGCGTCAACCGTTTTTACGACTGCTTCGCAGCCGAGCGGGAGCAAGCTCCCTCGCCACACAAGCCTGGGTGTTCTTCCTGGGGCTGTTCAGTGTTCATTTCCAGGTATGGATTGGCCACCCGGCCGATTCGGCATGGGCCTTCAGCACGGGATCCGGGTTGACCACGTGGGGGAAATCCACCCGCAGCAACAACGGCAGGTCATTGCGCGAGTCGGAATAGAAACTGGCGCCCTCCAGGTTTTCTTCCTCGGCATCCAGCCAGTCCAGCAACCGCGCGATCTTGCCTTCGCGGTAGGTCAGGGTGCCTACGGTCTTGCCGCTGTAGACGCCATGGGCCACTTCAAGGTTGATCGCCAGGATCTCGTCGATGCCCAGGCGTTCGGCAATCGGCTTGACCAGGTGCGTGCCCGAAGCCGAGATCACCAGGATCCGGTCGCCGGCCTTGCGGTGTTCGGCGATGGTCTTGGTGGCGTCGCTGAAGATGATCGGTTCGATGAAGTCTTCCACCCAAGGCCCTACCAAGTGTTCGATTTCTTCCGGTGTGCGGCCGATCATCGGTTCCAGGCTGAAGTCCATGTACTCTTCCATGCTCAGTTTGCCGTGGCTGTAGGCATCCATCAGCGCGTTGTTGCGTTGCATGAACGACTCGGGATCGACCCAGCCCAGGCGTCCCATCTGTTCGCTCCAGAGGGTGGCGCAGTCGCCGTGGATCAGGGTTTCGTCCAGATCAAAAATTGCCAGGGCCATCAGCGCGTTTTCCTCTTCAAGATCAACTTCAAAATCGATAAAGCCATCAGGCTACCTCACACAGCGCCGACGGATCGATGGCAAGTGACAACCGTGCGCCATCGGGGTGCAGGTCGGCGGCCGAGCGATTGAGTACATCCACCACCAGTTCCACGCCACGGGCCTCGACCCGGTAGCGAATCACGTTGCCCAACAGGCTGTGGCTGCGGATCAGCGCATCGGCTTCGCCACCGCGACTCAGCTCGATGGCTTCCGGGCGAATGGCGATGCGGCCGTTCACCGGGCGTTGCAGCAGCCGGCTGGCACTGTCGGCGTCCAGCAGGTTGTAGTTGCCGATGAACCCGGCGGCAAAGACGTCGACCGGCGCAGTGTAAAGGGTTTCGGCATCGCCGCTTTGTACGATCTTTCCCTGGTTCATCAGGAAAATCCGATCAGACATCGTCAGGGCTTCTTCCTGGTCGTGTGTGACGAAGATCGTGGTCAGGCCCAGTTCGCGCTGGATCTGACGGATCTGTTCGCGCAGGTGTTTGCGAATCCGCGCATCCAGGGCCGACAGCGGCTCGTCCAGCAGCAACAGGCGCGGCCGGGTCACCAGGGAGCGGGCGAGGGCGACGCGCTGGCATTGGCCGCCGGAGAGTTGATGGGGATAGCGGCCGGCAAAATCATGCAGCTCCACCAGGCGCAGGATCTCCAGCACACGCTTGTGGCTGTCCGAGGCGTCGACTTTTTGCATGCGCAGGCCGAAGGCGACGTTCTGTTCCACGGTCATGTTGGGGAACAAGGCGTAGCTCTGGAAGACCATGCCGATGCCGCGTTTCTGCGGGCTCAACGGGACGATGTCTTGCCCGTCCAGGATGATCTGGCCAGCATCCACTGCGGTCAGGCCGGCAATGCAGCGCAGCAGTGTGGACTTGCCGCAACCGGAAGGGCCGAGGAGGGTGACGAACTCGCCTTTGCTGATCTCGCAATTGATGTCGCTGAACACCGGCGTGCCGGCGTAGCTTTTTTGCAGGTGTTGGACGCTGACGTAGCTCATTGGCTTTTGTCCTTGTTCAAGATGTTGGCCGCCCAGGTCAGGACCAGTACGAAGAAGAAGTAGGAAATCACCAGGGCACTGGTGAAGTGGCCGCTGCTGTTGCGCATGTTGTTCAGGTAGACCTGCAGGGTTTCATAGCGCGTGCCGACGAGGATGTTGGCAAACACGAATTCGCCGAACAGGAACGAGAAGGACAGCAGCAACGCCACCATCAAGCCCTTGCGCAGGTTCGGCAGTACGACCAGGAACGCGGCCTGAAAGGTGCTGGCGCCGAGCAGTTGGGCGGCGTCCATCAGGTCGCGCAGGTTGATGGCTTGCAGGTTGTTGGTGATCGCCCGGTACATGAACGGCAGGGCGACGGTGAAGTAGCAGCCGATCAGGATCCACGGCGTGCCGACCATCGCCAGCGGTCCGGAGCCATAGAGTTGCAACAGCCCCACCGACGACACCACCGGCGGCACCGCGAAGGGCAGCAGGATGAGGATGTTCATCAGCGCGTCGAGTTTCGGAAAGTGGTAATGCACCACGAACAGCAACGGCAGGATCAACACCACCGAGAGCACCAGCGCACCAACGCAGACCAGCAGCGATTGGCCGAAGGCGTGGAGAAAGCGCGGATCGCTCCACAACTGCACATACCATTTGAACGTGAAGCCGCTGGGCAGCACGGTGGCCGACCAACTGCTGGCGATGGAGTAGACGAGCGTGCCCGCCAGGGGCAGCAGCAGGATGGCGAACAGCAGGTACACCACCGCCCGATGATAGAGCCCGGCGGAGCCCGGTTCAGCGCGAGACATGGTAGCTCCTCTTGAGCAGCAACTGGTGGACGATGGTCACGACGGTCATCAACGCCACCAACACCACGGCCAGGGCGCTGGCCAGGTTCGGGTCGAGGGAAATGTCGCCGGAAACCATGGCGGCGATGCGAATCGGCAGCACGTTGAAGTTGCCGGTGGTCAGCGCATAGACCGTGGCATAGGCGCCGAGGGCGTTGGCCAGCAGGATCACGAAGGTGCCCAGCAGCGCCGGGGTCAGCACCGGCAAGCCGATGTGCCGCCAGAACTGCCAACCGCTGGCCCCCAGCAGTTCGGCGGATTCGCGCCAGTCTTCGCGCAGGGCGTCGAAGGCCGGATAGAGCAGCAGCACACCCAGGGGAATCTGGAAGTAGGTGTAGAGGATGATCAGCCCGGTTTTCGAATACAGGTTGAAATCCTCGATGATCCCCGCCTGTTTGAGCATGATCGTGATGCTGCCGTTGAACCCGAGCAAAATGATGAAGGCGAAGGCCAGGGGCACGCCAGCGAAGTTGCTGGTCATGTTGGCGAACGCGTTGACGAAGTTGCGCAACCGCGAATCCACCCGGCGCAGGGAGTAGCTGCCGAGTACGGCGATGACGATGCCGAACACACTGGACCAGAAGCTGATCTCCAGGCTGTGCTGGATCGCTTGCAGGTAGAACTTGGAACTGAAGATCTTGCTGAAGTTGGCCAGGCCCCAGCCGAACTCTTCCGATTCCAGGCTGTTGACCAGCACCCACAGCAGCGGGGCGATCTGGAACACGATGAAGAAAATCGCGAAGGGCACCAGGCACAACGCTGCCAGCCATTTGCCGCGCGTCATGGCGTTCACTTGAGTAACTCCTGGCAATAGGGTTTGTCGTGGTCGACGCCGAGCAATTGGCAAATGGTGCCGCACAGTTCGGTCTGCCGGGGCGCGGCCGCGGGATCGAGACTGAAGCCGTCACCCAGGACAAACAGCGGCACTTCCCGTTCTTCGGCCAACAGGCCGTTATGGGAGCGATCGTTGTTCATGCCGTGGTCGGACGTCACCAGCACCTGGTAACCGGCGTCGAGCCAGCCTTGCAGGTAGACCGCCAGGTTGATGTCGGCCGAGCGGGCGCTGTTGCGGTATTGCGGGGTGTCGAGGCCGTGCTTGTGGCCGGCGTCGTCGATGTTCATCGGGTGCACCAGCAGGAAGTTCGGCAAGTAGCGCTGGCGCAGGTGTTCGGCGTCGGCGAACAGATGGGAATCGGGGTAGTGGTCATTCCAATAGAAATGCCCGTACTGGATCGGCAAATCGGGGTTGTCGGTATGACGATCTCGACCGGCCACGAAGGGTGAGACGTTGTAGAGCTCGCTGACCCAGTGATACGCCGCGGCCGCCGTACTCAAGCCGGCCTGGGTGGCGTAGTGGAAAATGCTGCGCTGATTCGACAGGCGCGAGACGTTGTTGTGCACGATCCCGCTGTCGATGGGCACGACGCCAGTGAGGATGCATTCATAGAGCGGGCGGGACAGGGCGGGCAACTCACATTCCAGTTTGTAGAGGGCCGCGCGTCCTGCGCCGACGTAAGCCTGCAAATGCCCCATGGCATGCCGGGCGACCTCATGGTTGAGGCCGTCGAGCACCACCAGGATGACGTTGTGCTTCATGGACCAAGACTCCGGATGGACACCAGAAAACTCGGATTCACCGCAGGTCCAATGTGGGAGCGAGATTGCTCACTCCCACAATTGGATTTCCATTGGATATCCGAGCGAGAGCTAGCGCCTCACTGCATATTGATGATCACTTCTTCCTGCCATTTCTGCGGCAGAGCCTTGGAGGTTTTTTCCCACGCATCGGCATCCTTGATCGGCGTCACGCCTTTGTACTGCTCATTCGGCAGCAGCTTGGCCTTGACCTCTTCCGGCAGTGTCAGGTGCTCGGCGCGGATGGGCCGGGCGTTGCCCTTGGCCAGGTTGATCTGGCCGGCGTCGCTGAAGATGTACTCGCGAGCCAGCTTGGCGGCGTTCGGGTGCTTGGCGTATTTGTTGATGATGGTGGTGTAGCCGGAGATCACCGAGCCGTCGGACGGAATCAGCACGACGTAGTCATCCGGGTTGGCCATCTTGGCCTTGTAGCTCAGGCCGTTGAAGTCCCAGACCACGCCGACTTCGACTTCACCTTTCTCCATCGTGGCGATGGTCGGGTTGGCCATGGACAGGCGCCCTTGCTTGGCGATCTCGGCGAACATCAACAGCGCCGGTTGCAGGTTTTTCTCGTCGCCGCCGTTGGCCAGGGCGGCAGCCAGCACACCGTTGGCCGCCTGGGCCGCGGTGCTCACGTCACCAATGGAGACTTTGTACTTACCGGTTTTCAGGTCAGCCCATTTGGTCGGCACTTCGGAGCCGTGCAGCAGCTTCTTGTTGACGATGAACGCGATGGTGCCGGTGTAGGCCAGTGCCCAGTTGCCGTCCTTGTCCTTGGCCCAGGCAGGCACCTGGTCCCAGGTGCTTGGCTTGTAGGGTTGGACCACGCCCTGCTTGACCGCGATCGGGCCGAAAGCTGCACCGACGTCGCCGATGTCGGCGCTGGCGTTGTCTTTCTCGGCGGCGAACTTGGCGATTTCCTGGGCCGAACTCATGTCGGTGTCGATGTGTTTCAGGCCGTAGACCTTGGCCAGGTCGTCCCAGGTGCCTTTCCAGTTTGCCCAGTCATCGGGCATGCCGACGCTGTTCACGGCGCCTTCCGCTTTCGCAGCGGCTTCCAATGTTTTCAGATCGGTGTCAGCGGCCATGGCGGCGGTGCACATGGCAATGGTCGAGCCTAACAGTGATGCCAGGAAAAGCTGTTTCATCCGAAGCTCCTATGGGCGTTTTCAACGCTGCGATTGCGGTTGTGTTGGTCTAGGTCAGCAATACCTGAGCCAATGTAGGCGAGCCCTGTGACATTTTGATGTCGGTGGTGGAGGCTTCAGGAAATGCCCGGCTCGTGGAGGTTGGCTGCGAATTAAGCGTAGACCATGGTTAAACAGCTGATCTGAAAGGACTTGGCCGTTAATTTGCACGCTTGCAAAACGACCGTTCGGCGGCTCTGTCATCTGCCAGTCATGTGCAGTGCCTAGGCTTGCTGGACCAAGAAGCGGATCGATGGACAGTCGATCTTGCCCCGAAACAGTGCTGGTCTAGTCCAGATAGGTAACGTTGATGCGCATCGATGCAACCAAAGCGGTGACAGCCATCGGACAGGTCCTGCAAGAGCAGCTCGACCACGGGTTGCTGGCGCCCGGCAGCAAATTGCCGGCCGAGCGCAAGCTCAGTGAGTTGTTCGGGACCACGCGGATTACCGTGCGTGAGGCGTTGTTGCAGCTCGAAGCCCAGGGGCAGATTTATCGGGAGGAGCGCCGGGGCTGGTTCGTTTCGCCGCCGCGCCTGGCCTACAACCTGATGCAACGCAGCCATTTCCACGCCATGGTCGCAGCCCAAGGGCGTGTGCCTTCTACCCAAGTGATCTCGGCGCGCCTGCAACCGGCCTCGGCGGCGGTATGTGCCTGGTTGCAACTGCCGGCGTTGTCCAGCGTGATCCAGATCTGCCGCGTGCGGCGTATCGACGAGCGGCTGGTGCTGTACGTCGAGCACTACCTGAACCCGCAGTATTTTCCGGACATCCTGGGGTTCGACCTCAACCAATCCATCACCGAACTGTACGCCCGCCATTACGACCTGCACTACGGCCGGGTGAAGTTTGAAATCGTGCCCACCTCGTTACAGCCGGAAGCGGCAGCGGCGTTGAAGGTTTCGGTGGGCAGCCCCGGGCTTCGCATCGCACGGGTCAACTATGACCAGCACCAGCGGCTGATCGATTGCGACCTGGAATTCTGGCGACACGATGCTATCCATGTCGGCGTGGATGTGCCGGAGCAACCGGTACCGGAACAATCGCCCGCAGCCTGAGGCAGGCTCAGAGCGATTCGTTGAGCTTGCTCAGGATCTTGATCACCACCGTGGCGAGGATCAGCAACATGCCGATCCACATGGCAAAGACCCCGACGCTCTTGTCACGGAAGTTGAAGCCGATGGCCAGCAGGATCATGCCGGCAATGATGGGCACCAGCATGGCGTTGAACGAAGATATGGAAACCATGGAGACAGCCTTGTCGGGGGGGATAAGGTCAGTCTAGTTGGGGTTTTCCCAGGATGTGATGATGTAAGTCACATCCCCCGCGATCCCGAGGTGAACACTCTTGTGGCGAGGGGATTTATCCCCGCTGGGTTGCGCAGCAACCCCCTACGCCTACCGGATAATCGCGGTGGTTGGTGAATTCTGGGACTGCTTCGCAGTCCAGCGGGGATAAATCCCCTCGCCACAAGAGCCTGCATGTCTCCGGTCCAAATAGGTTTAGCGGTTATGGCAACTCACGACAGGCATAAAACGCGCTCAGTACCTTCACCAGATGCGCCAGGTCATGGCTGCCGCACAGTTCGCGGATCGAATGCATGGCGAAGGTCGGTAGACCGATGTCCACGGTGCGCACGCCCAGTTGGCTGGCGGTGATCGGGCCGATGGTCGAACCGCAGCCCATGTCGCTGCGCACTACGAAGCTCTGCACCGGCACTTCTTCAGCCATGCACAGGTGGCGGAAGAACCCGGCGGTTTCGCTGTTGGTGGCGTAGCGCTGGTTGCTGTTGACCTTGATCACCGGGCCGGCGTTGAGCTTGGGACCGTGGTTGGCGTCGTGCTTGTCGGCATAGTTGGGATGCACGCCGTGGGCGTTGTCCGCCGACACCAGCAAGGATTTCTGAATGGTGCGGACGAACTCTTCACCTTCAGGCAGCAGGCGACGCAGGGTTTGCTCCAGCATCGGGCCGTCGGCACCACAGGCCGAGCACGAACCGACCTCCTCGTGATCGTTGCATACCAGCACGCAGGTTTCTTCGGTATCGGCGTTCAGCAACGCTTGCAGGCCGGCGTAGCACGACAGCAGGTTGTCCAGGCGCGCACCGGCGATGAAATCGCCGTGCAGGCCAATGACCGCAGCGCTTTGTGTGTCGTAGAAACTCAACTCGTAATCGAGTACCACGTCGGCGTTCAGGCCGTGTTCGCGGGCCAGTTGATCGGTGAGCACGGCACGGAAATCGACGCGCTCGTCCCCGGCGAACTGGGCAAGGATCGGCGGCAGTTCATTCTGCGGGTTGATGGCCCAACCCTGGTTGGCTTCGCGATTGAGGTGGATGGCCAGGTTCGGAATCGTAGCGATCGGCGCCTTGAAGTCGATCAACTGGCTTTCAACCTTGCCATCACGGCGGAAAGTCACGCGCCCGGCCAGTGACAGGTCGCGGTCGAACCACGGCGCCAGCAACGCGCCGCCGTAGACTTCCACGCCCAGTTGCCAGAACCCGTGGCGTTGCAGTTCCGGCTGCGGTTTGACCCGCAGGCAGGGGCTGTCGGTGTGGGCACCGACCAGGCGGATGCCATCGTGCAACGGTGAGTTGCGGCCGAGCTTGAAGGCGATGATCGAGGAGTCGTTGCGCGTGACGTAATAGCGACCGTTGGCCTCGGTGGCCCAGGTCTCGCGTTCGTCAAGACGCTGATAGCCAGCCGCTTCCAGGCGCTTGGCAAGGCTGGCGGTGGCATGGAACGGGGTAGGGGAGGCCTTGAGAAAGTCGATCAGGCCCTGGTTCAACTCTGCGCGCATAAGAAACTCCAGACAGCAATGGGCGGCAGTTTACCGTATTGGTGGTCGCTGGGGAGGGTGCGGCGTGGATATGTGAGTGACTCGGGGTGGGCCTGTGGCGAGGGAGCTTGCTCCCGCTGGGCTGCGCAGCAGCCCCAACAGCAGCAACCCAAGCAGACTTTCCGAGGTGTCAGTCTTTAGGGCCGCTTCGCGGCCCAGCGGGGATAAATCCCCTCCCCACAGGGGGCGGTGGTGTCTCTTAGAACGGTGCCGGGCACTCGAAGCGCAGGCGCTCGCCGCTTTGCGGATGAGTGAAGCTCAGCATGCTGGCGTGCAGGCACAGGCGTGGCCAGGCAGCGAGGGCCTGCGGGTGGGCGTAGAGTCCGTCGCCCAGCAGCGGATGACCGATGGACAGCATGTGCACGCGCAACTGGTGCGAGCGCCCGGTAATCGGCGTGAGTTCGACCCGGCACCAATCGCCGCAACGTTCCAGTACGCGCCAGAAGGTCAGGGCGTGTTTGCCGTGCTCATGGTCCACCACATGCCGGGGTTTGGTCGGCGGGTCGTAGCGCAAGGGCAGGTCGATGCTGCCGCTCTCCAGTTCCGGTTGGCCCCAGCACAACGCCGTGTAGGCTTTTTCGGTTTCGCGATCATGAAATTGCCGGGACAGTTCGCGATGAGTGTCCGGGTCGCGGGCCAACAGGATGATACCGGAGGTTTCCCAGTCCAGTCGGTGCACGATTCGGGCTTCCGGATAGCCGTTTTCCTGCAGGCGGGTGATCAGGCAGTCCTTGTTGTCGTCGGCCCGGCCGGGCACGGAGAGCAACAGGGTCGGCTTGTCGACCACCAGGACAGCGGCGTCCTGATGAATGATGCGGATGTTGGACAGGGGCATTGAAAACAGTCTCGTTACAAACGCCAACGGCGGCGCGGGCCCTTCTCAAGCCCACGAATGGGAGGAGAAGGACCCGAGCCGCCGTGGCTCCCGCCGGCGCGATCAGCGATCCGGCAGGGTGATGTTGAGTTCCAGGATCGAGCAACTGCCCTGGCTTTCCAGTGCCACGTGCACGTCATCGCTACCGATGTTGACGTATTTGCGGATCACTTCCACCAGTTCCTTCTGCAAGGCCGGCAGGTAGTCAGGGGTGCTGCGTTGGCCGCGTTCGTGCGCCACGATGATCTGTAGACGCTCTTTCGCGACCGAGGCGGTACTGGGCTTTTTGTTGGCACGAAAGAAGTCAAAAAGGTTCATTACCTACCTCCAAACAGGCGCTCGAAGAAACCCTTCTTCGTTACATCGAGGAATCGATGCGCTACGGTTTTGCCCAGCAGGCGATCGACGGCATCGCTATATGCCTGGCCGGCGTCGCTCTGGTCGTCGAGAATCACCGGCACGCCGGAGTTGGAGGCCTTGAGTACCGCTTGGGATTCGGGAATGACGCCCAGCAGAGTGACGGCGAGGATTTCCTTGACGTCTTCGACGCCGAGCATTTCGCCGTCGCTGACCCGTTGTGGGTTATAGCGAGTCAGCAGCAGGTGTTCCTTGATCGGCTCTTCGCCCTTTTCGGCGCGGCGGGATTTGCTTGCCAGCAGGCCCAGCATGCGGTCGGAGTCGCGGACCGACGACACTTCCGGGTTGGTCACGACAATCGCCTCATCGGCGAAGTACATGGCCAGGTGGGCACCTTTCTCGATACCGGCCGGGGAGTCGCAGACCACGAACTCGAAGTCTTCCTTGAGTTGCATCAGGACTTTTTCCACGCCTTCCTGGGTCAGCGCGTCTTTGTCGCGGGTCTGGCTGGCGGCCAGCACGTAGAGGTTCTCAAGGCGCTTGTCCTTGATCAGGGCTTGTTGCAGGTTCGCTTCACCGTTGACGACGTTGACGAAGTCATAGACCACGCGACGCTCGCAACCCATGATCAGGTCCAGGTTACGCAGGCCGACGTCGAAGTCGACGATGACTGTCTTGTGGCCGCGCAGAGCGAGACCGGTACCGATAGCGGCGCTGGTGGTGGTCTTACCCACACCACCCTTGCCGGATGTAACCACGAGAATCTTGGCCAAGGTGTTTCACCCCTAAGGAAAAAGGACTTTTTCAGCCCCTGAAAAACATCTCTGGAAAACGGCTGCAATTGGACAGGCTTGGCTGGAATCGGATGTCGGACGGGGTCTACCTCCGGTAAACACTGCCTGATCCTTTTTCCTACGTCGTTTAAGCCGTTTTCGCTCGTTTTAGAGATGCTTGGAAAATGCGGCAGTATCCGTTAAAGCCGAATGATGTTCAACACGTCGCCCGACAGGCTGATCTGAACGCCCGCCCCCCACAACGGATCGCGGCGCAAATCCTCGGAAACCTTGTACTGCCCGGCGATGGAGACCAGTTCAGCGCTTAATTGCTGACAGAAGATCCTGGCTTTCGTATCCCCCTTGACGCCGGCCAGCGCGCGGCCGCGCATCGGGCCGTATACATGGATGTTGCCATCGGCCAGAAGTTCCGCGCCCGGGCTGACCGAGGACACCACGACCAGATCGCCACCCTGGGCATAGATCTGTTGCCCGCCGCGTACTGGCGAGGTGATCACGCGCGTCGGCTTGATGGTGGGCTCTGGTGGTTTTTCCGGGACTTTCCTGGCTTCGACCGGGCTCAGTTCCAGCACGCGCTCCCGGGCGCCGGACGGCGGCAGCACCGGAATGTCCACGGCGATGGCCGCGGCGATGTCTTCGATGCGGCTGGCGCGGATCGCCAGGGTGCGCAGGCCGTGCTGGCGGCAAACGCGCATCAGGCCTGGCAGGTCCACCGCGCCTTCGCCGGCCGGCAGCTTGTCCAGGGCCAGCACCAGCGGTGCATTGCTGAAGAAGTTCGGCGCCTGGGCGACTTTGGCCGCCAACTGCCGGTCAAGGCCTTCCAGGTCGTTGCGGGCCAGCTCCAGCACCGTAATGGCGAGCATGCTGCCCTTCAACTGGAACACGGGATCTTGGTCTAGCGGTTCGGTTTGGCTCATGGTCGGCGTACAACGGCTTGTCACTAAAAGTGCCGAGACTTATAACGAGATCGTCCGCCAGCCGCAACCCGGGTCGAACAATGTAGAATGCGCGGCCCATGTCTTAATGGAAGCTGTAATGGATCGCCCGCGTTTTCGAGCTGCATTTTTTCATCCGCGTTTCTGGCTGCTGTGGTGCGGCCTGGGCCTGCTGTGGCTGATCGTTCAATTGCCTTATCCGTTGTTGCTGCGGGTCGGTCGCGCACTGGGCGCGCTGATGTATCGAGTAGCCGGCGACCGACGGCGCATCGCCCGGCGCAATCTGGAACTGTGTTTCCCGCAAAAGTCCGCCGTCGAGCGCAAGCGTCTGCTCAAGGAAAACTTTGCCTCCACCGGCATCGCTTTTTTCGAAATGGCCATGAGCTGGTGGTGGTCGCGTTCGCGTTTGGCGAAACTGGCCCATGTCGAAGGGCTGGAGCATCTCAAGCAGGCCCAGCGCGAGGGCAAGGGCGTGATCCTGATGGCGCTGCATTTCACCACCCTGGAAATCGGCGCGGCGTTGCTCGGCCAGCAGCACACCATCGATGGCATGTACCGCGAGCACAAGAACCCGCTGTTCGACTTCATCCAGCGCCGCGGCCGCGAGCGGCACAACCTCGACTCCCTGGCCGTGGAGCGTGACGACGTGCGCGGCATGCTCAAGCTGCTGCGGGCCGGGCGGGCGATCTGGTATGCGCCGGACCAGGATTACGGCCCCAAGCAGAGCGTGTTCGTGCCGCTGTTCGGCATCCAGGCCGCGACGGTCACCGCCACCAGCAAGTTCGCCCGCTTGGGCAAGGCGCTGGTGGTGCCCTTCATCCAGGAACGCCTGGCCGACGGCAGCGGTTATCGCCTGGTGATCCAGGCCCCGCTGACGGATTTTCCGGGCGAGACCGAGGAAGCCGATTGCATCCGCATCAACCAGTGGGTCGAGCAGTCGGTGAGTGATTGTCCTGAGCAATACCTCTGGGCCCACCGGCGCTTCAAAAGCCGTCCACCGGGCGAGCCGAAGCTGTACGACAAACGCGGTTGAGCCAATATCCGCCATTTTCAGCACCTTGAGCACGGAGCATTGCGATGACCCCAGCTGAACCGGTTACAGGTTTGATTCTTTCCGGCGGTGGGGCTCGAGCGGCGTATCAGGTAGGCGTGCTGGCGGCCATCGCCGAATTGTTGCCAGACGGTGCGGACAACCCGTTCCCGGTGATCGTCGGTACGTCGGCCGGGGCAATCAACGCCGTCAGCCTGGCGAGCGGGGCGATGGACTTCAAGACCGCCATCGAGCGGCTTACGGCGTTCTGGCAAGCGGTGCGCAGCCATCAGGTCATGCGCAGCGACTGGCGAGGCGTGATCGCCCAGGCGACGCGTTTCATTACCCACAGCCTGTTGGGCCTGGGGGCCAAGTTGCCCGTGGCGCTGATCGACAGTTCGCCGTTGCGCGAACTGCTCCAGGCCCAATTCCACGCCTCGGGTATCGAGCAGGCCATCGTCGAGCAGCAACTGCGCGCCGTGGCAGTGACGGCGTTCGGTTATGAATCCGGCCAGGCCGTCACCTTCTACCAAGGGCGCGGGACCATCGATGCCTGGCTGCGACATCGACGTATCGGGGTGCCGACGCAGTTATCGGTGGAGCACCTGCTGGCCAGCTCGGCGATTCCCTTGTTGTTCGCGCCGGTCAGGATCGGCCCGCAATACTTCGGTGACGGCGCGGTACGGCAATCGGCGCCCATCAGCCCGGCCTTGCACCTGGGGGCCAATCGGGTGCTGGTGATCGGCGTCAGCGGCAATCCCCGTGGCGCGGGTGGTCAGGATCCCGCCGAGCGCAGCTACACCGGCCTGCAACCGACCCTGGCGCAGATCGGCGGCCATATGCTCAACAGCACGTTCATTGACAGCCTGGAAAGCGACATCGAGTTGCTTGAGCGCCTGAACGGGTTCAGTCACCTGCTGCCCGCCGACGTGCCGGCCCACGCCCTCGGCGCGGCGCCGGTGGACGTGCTGGTAATTTCGCCCAGCCAGCCCATTGATGAAATCGCCGCCCGCCATCGGCAGGAACTGCCCCGTGCGCTGCGGTTATTCTTGCGCGGGCCGGGCGCGACCAAGACCAGCGGCGCGGGGGTGCTGAGTTATCTGTTGTTCGAGTCGGGCTATTGCAGCGAACTGATCGAGCTGGGACGCCAGGATGCACTGGCGCAGCGTGAGGCGTTGAGTCGGTTTTTGGGGTTGGCTCAGGGATGAGTCCATCTCGAGCCCCTGTGGCAGCGGGCTTGCTCGCGAAAGCGGTGGATCAGCTTGCACTGATATTGAATGTTCAGTCGTCTTCGCGAGCAAGCCCGCTCCCACAAGGATCTGTGGCGGGCCTGAGACTGGGTCGGATCAGAAATGGTACTTGAGCAAGAAGCTGGTATTGCTCTGGTTGGTCTTGAACCCGTCGCTGTCTTCGATCCCGTACTTGTTCTTCCAGTAGTCGTACTCCACGCCCACATACAACTGCTTGGCACCGAGCTTCAACGCCTTGCCCAGGTCATATTTGATCTGCGGGTTGATGTGCAGGTTGGCGTGGTAGGTGCCCTTGGAGTTGGTGTCATTGTCCACCACCCAGTCGATGAAACCGTCGATCAGGAGGTCGGATGAGCCCATGGGGATGGTGTAGGCCCAGGTCGGGGTGATCTGCCAGACGTTGTCGCCGGCGCGTGGACCTTCGGTCTGGCGGTTGTAGAAGTTCAGCTGGAAGTAGTCGAAGCCGGGAATCGCCAGGTCGAAACCCGGGCCGATCAGGTAGGACTCGTTGTCGCCTTCGCCGAATTCATAGGTCATGGCCAGCAGCACGTCCTTGATCGGACCCAGTTCCAGCTTCTGGTCGAAGATCTTGCCGAACGACAGGCGTGGGCTGAACTCACCGTAGTAGGTGTTCGGGCCGGATTGGCTGTCATCCTGGCCGTTGTAGAAGATCCGGTCGAGGAAGAAGAAGTTATCCCCGTATTTCCAGGCATCGGCGTGTTCGAAGGTCACGGTCTGCTGGATGCGCGGGTTGACCTGGAAATCCTTGCCGTACAGGTAGGTCAGACTATTGTTCTGCCATTGGAACAGGTCATCGGCCATCGCTTGGCCTGCGACCAACAAGGCGCCTGCGAGTGTCAGGCTGGTGCATGTACGTTTCATTCGGTTTGCTCCCAAAGGTAAGTGGTACCGCCATTTTTTTTTCAGATCAGCGCTCTTGATGTGGCGCTTTTTTCTACGGATAAAAACATCCGTTCGGTCAGCTTTTTGCTCATGGCAGATGCTGATAGCAAGAGCTGAGCCAAACCCGAAAAAAGCTCGTCCGGCTATTTGGAACAGTCGAAAAAGATGTTTTCCAGGGACGTCCGATATCCCCGGTGATGCCTGGATAAGCTGGCGTTTCGGTCAGGATTCGATGATTTTTTTACGCTGCCCGGGTGTGAACGGCCGCGCAGGGTACGGGCTTGTCCTGGTGGGATCAAGTGCCCTGCAACGGCGCATTCGCGGCGAATTTGGGGCGCGGCTCAGTTGGTCCGCGCGCCCTGGTTGATCCACGCGCCGATCAGGTCGCGTTCCTGCTGGGTCATCTGGGTGATGTTGCCCAAGGGCATGATCTGGGTGGCCACGGCCTGGGCCTGGATGCGCGCAGCCTGTTGCTGGATCTGCTCTGGTGTATCGAACATCACCCCACCTGGTGCGGCGCTGAACAACGGGCTGGTGGGCTTGGCCGAATGGCAGACCGAACAGCGCTCCTGGATCACGCTGTGGACCTTCTCGAACGATGGGCCCTGAGCGTTGGCGGCCTGAGTGGGGGCCGATGCCGGTGCGGCCGGGGCGGTTGCCGGTTTCGCGCCGCCACCCACTGCCGTTTCCGGCAACGGTTGGTACTCGATCACGCCAGGTACCTTGGCTACTTCCGGCGTGGTGGGCATGGGCTTGGGCCCAGTGACATACGCCAGGCAGATCATCGCCAGGGCGCCGACTGGCAGCGTCCAGGCAAACCGGTTGCTGTCATGGCGTGTGTTGAAGTAATGCCGCACCAACACCGCCGCCACGGCGATCCCGGCCAGGATCAGCCAGTTGTACTGGCTGCCGTAGGTGCTCGGGAAATGGTTGCTGATCATGATGAACAGCACCGGCAGGGTGAAGTAGTTGTTGTGGCGCGAACGCAGCAAACCCTT
Source organism: Pseudomonas sp. NFACC05-1 (assembly GCF_900100135.1). Lineage (NCBI taxonomy): Bacteria > Pseudomonadati > Pseudomonadota > Gammaproteobacteria > Pseudomonadales > Pseudomonadaceae > Pseudomonas > Pseudomonas sp. NFACC05-1. The sequence goes on from NZ_FMTR01000037.1 coordinate 24,288, forward strand.
GGCCGGCAGCGCCGGATCGGGCGTGCGGTTCTCGGCGATGGCCGCCACCAGCGCACGTTGGGCTGGCATGATGATGCGGAACACGTTGCCGACCATGATCGTGCCGATGACCGCCCCGACGTGCAGGTAGGCACCGCGACCGCTGAACACCTTGCTGAACCCGTAGGCGGCGGCGATCAACAGCACAAACAGGATCAAACCGAGCAGGGCGGGGCGCTTGCCCAGGGCCGAGTCGCAGAGAAAGGAATAGACGAACCAGCCGACGAACAACGAGCCGATACCCAGCGCCACGCCTTCGGGGCCGCTGAGGCTGCTGCCGGGGGCCAGCAGGTATAGGGTCGGGTTCCAATAGAACACCACGCACAGCAGCGCGACACCCGACATCCAGGTGAAATAGGCTTCCCATTTGAACCAGTGCAGGTTGTCCGGCATGGACGGTGGCGCGAGTTTGTATTTTTCCAGGTGGTAGATGCCGCCACCGTGGATGGCCCACAAGTCACCAGCCAGACCACTTTTTGGATTGACGCGATTGAGGTTGTTTTCCAGCCAGACGAAGTAGAACGACGCGCCGATCCAGGCCACGCCAGTAATCATATGAACCCAGCGTACGCTCAGGTTCAGCCATTCCAGCATATGTGCTTCCACAGTCTTTACCTCTCGCCCGTCACGCTTGTCTGCGCGTGATCGGACGCTTCTCTTATTGGTGGGGGGCGAGGATCAGTAACTCATCCTCTTGGAAAAAATGCTCATCGCAGTTATTGCCTGTGCCACTGCGATCAACCACCAGGAAGTCATCCCGCTTTTCGATCGTCAGCACCGGGTGGTGCCAGACGCCGCGATGGTAATTAATGCCCTGCCTGCCGTTGGTGACGAAGGCGCGGACCAAGCCTGATACAGGTGCATCGCCAAGTGGCGCGACCACGATCAGAAAGGGGTTGCCGAGCAGCGGAATGAACGCCTGGCTGCCCAGCGGATGGCGCTCCAGCATGCGCACGGTCAACGGCATCTCCAACGCGTCGGCGCGGAAGATGCTGATGATCGCCTGATCGTCCGGCGTGGCGGTTTGCACCGTTGCCAGGCGATGGAAGCGCATGGTCGAGCCGTTGTTGATCATGAAGTGATCGCTGCCATCGGTTTCGATCACGTCACCGAACGGGGCGAAGGCTTCTTTGGTCAACGGTTCGATCTTGAGTGTGCGCATGCTGGTCTTCTTATCCAAAAAATTCTGTGTCGTTTGTTCAGCTTTTGTGGCGAGGGAGCTTGCTCCCGCTGGGTCGCGAAGCGGCCCTCGAAATGGGACTGCTACGCAGTCCAGCGGGAGCAAGCTCCCTCGCCACAGGTGCGGTGTCTACTTCGCTATCTTGCCCAGCACCCGCAGACGACTCACGCCACCATCCGGGAACACGTTCAGGCGGATGTGGGTGATCGGCCCCAGGGCCTTGATCTGCTCGGCGAAGGTGTGTTCGGCGTGCATTTCCAGTTTCTGGCTCGGCAGCAGCTCGCGCCAGAACAGCGATTGGGTTTCGATCTGGCTGTCGGTGCCGCCCTTGACGAACGCGCCCTGGATTGAGCAGCTGTCGGGGTAGTTGCCCTTGAAGTGCAGGGTGTCGACGATGACTTGCTCAACGATGCCGGCGTGGCCCAGGGCGACGATGACCCAGTCATTGCCCGGGGTGCGACGACGGGCGGTTTCCCAGCCATCACCCATGTTGACGCCACGACCCGGGTTGAGGATGTTGCTCATGCGGCCGAAGTGTTCATCGGAGCAGGCCAGGGCACGGCCTCCGTTGAGGGCTGCGGCCAGGTCGATCTGTTCGTTGTCGCCCACGGCCGACCAGTCGCGGTACGGAATGCCGTAGACCCGCAACCGAGCCACGCCGCCATCGGGGTAAATATTGAAACGCAGATGGCTGAAGGCCTGGTCGTTGTTGATTTCGTGATAGTGGTGGCTGTTGCCTTGCAACTCGACGGCCGACAGCACTTCAGTCCATTGGGTGTTTTCGTCTGGCTCGCCTTCAGTCAGGAAGCAGGCTTCGAGGGAGGCCGACGGGGGATAGTTACCGGTGAAGAATGAGGTGTCGATGTCCACGCCTTTGATCGAACCCGCCACGCCCAGGCGGATCACTGCGCTGTCGTAGCCTTCGAAGCGCTTGCGCCGCGATTCCCAGCCGTCCATCCACTTGCCGTTGTCGTCGAACACGCCCTCCTTCCACACGGCCGGGGTCGGCTGGAACAGACGGTTGGCGTCGGCGAACCAGTCATCGGTGACCGAGATGATCTTGGTGCCGAGGCGGGCGTCGGCCAGGTTGACGAACTTCTCGAAAGGTACGGCGTAAGCTTTCATTCTTCTTGTCTGCCTTTAATAAGTTGGCTGGGGATGCTTGCAGGAGGCTGCTCGCTAAAGGGTCAGTAGTCGGAACAACGCGATCTTGTTGATCTCTGCCAGCGCGCATTTGAATTCGGTGTCTACCGAGTGATGGATGCGCGTTTCGAACGCCGCGAGGATCTGGTGCCGGTTGCTGCCTTTTACCGCCATGATGAAGGGAAACTTGAACTTGGCCTTGTAGGCGTCGTTCAGCTCGGTGAAGCGCTGAAACTCTTCGGCCGTGCATTGGTGAATACCGGCGCCGGCCTGTTCGTTCGTGCTGGCTTCGGTCAGTTGGCCCTGGACGGCAGCAAAGCCTGCCAGGTCCGGGTGAGCGTTGATCAGTGCCAGCTGGCTGGCGTGATCGGCACTCAACAGGATGTCGCTCATGCGCTGGTGCAGGGTTTCGATCTGGTCGATCGACGGGTCCTGGCCCAGGTCGAAAGCCTTTTCCGCGACCCATGGCGAATGTTCGTAGATATCGGCAAAAGCCCGGATGAAGGCTTCACGGCTCAAGGTCGAGGGCTTGAGGGTCTGGAAGGCGGTCATTTCGACGCTCCTGGTTTCGAAGCCCCTTGATACGGATGGGTCTGCTGCCAGTGACGCGCAATGTCGACACGACGACTGAACCAGACGTGTTCATGGCCTTTGACGTATTCGAGGAAACGCTTGAGGGACGCCAGGCGGGCAGGGCGGCCGATCAGGCGGCAATGCAAGCCGATGGAGAGCATCTTGGGGGCTTCGGCGCCTTCGGCATACAGCACGTCGAAGGCGTCCTTGAGGTATTGGAAGAAATCATCGCCCTTGTTGAAACCCTGCACCTGGGTGAAGCGCATGTCGTTGGTGTCGAGGGTGTAGGGGATCACCAGATGCGGTTTGCCATTGGGCGTGTTCGGTTCCCAGTAGGGCAGGTCGTCGTCGTAGGTGTCGCTGTCATAGAGAAAACCGCCTTCCTCCATGACCAGCCGGCGGGTATTGGGGCCGGTGCGACCGGTGTACCAACCCAGCGGGCGCTCGCCAGTGATTTCGGTGAGGATGCGGATCGCTTCGAGCATGTGCTCGCGCTCCTGGGCCTCATCCATGTATTGGTAGTCGATCCAGCGATAGCCGTGGCTGCAGATTTCGTGACCGGCGGCGACCATGGCACGGATCACCTCCGGATGGCGCTGGGCGGCCATGGCCACGGCGAAAATGGTCAGCGGGATATCGAATGCCTTGAACAGCTTGAGGACCCGCCAGACCCCGGCACGGCTGCCATACTCGTACAGCGATTCCATGCTCATGTTGCGTTCGCCCTGCAGCGGTTGTGCCGCGACCATCTCCGAGAGGAACGCCTCGGATTCCTTGTCGCCATGCAGGATGTTGCGCTCGCCGCCTTCTTCGTAATTGAGCACGAAGGACAGGGCGATACGGGCATTGCCCGGCCACTGCGGATGGGGAGGGTTATTGCCGTAACCGATCAGGTCGCGTGGGTAGTCAGCGCTCACTGCAGTTTTCCTTCTTGTTCGAACCATGTGGGTGGCGCCCTGGCGATGGATCATAGGCTGGCGTCACGACGATGGAGTGATTGTATACAACTTTATGTGCGATTTGTAAGCCTGGTTTTTTGCATTTTTCACCGCTGTCCCGGGTTTGTCTACACTGCAAGAAACCTGCCCATATGGTCAATTAATGGTTGGAAGAATGGCGTATCCGTTGGTTTGGCTTAAGATTGGGCGGGAACCTTTGTCGGGACGAGTGCCGACTGAATATCTGTTTTTTATTGTGTACAATTTTCTTTTAAAGTGTCTTAATTCGCTCATCGCCGTAGTGTTTCGTGCTCCGAAACGGTGCGGCCTGTCTTTCAACTGATTCAGGAGGCGTCGCGCCGGACTGCCCAGCAGCGAGGCACGCACAATCAATGGGACGTTTGACTACTCACGTTTTGGATGCTGCACACGGCTGCCCGGGCAGCTCGATCAAGGTCGAGTTGTACTGGGTGGAAGGTTCGCAACTGCAGCTGGTCGCCAGCGCGCTGACTAACAGCGACGGTCGCTGCGACGCGCCGCTGCTGCAAGGGGATAACTACCGTTCGGGCGTCTATCAGATTCAATTCCATGCCGGCGATTACTACCGCGCCCGTGGTGTCCAGTTGTCCGAGCCGGCGTTCCTGGATGTGGTGGTGCTGCGCTTCGGCATTTCGGCCGAGCAGGAGCATTACCACGTGCCCCTGCTGATTTCGCCTTACGCCTATTCAACCTATCGAGGCAGTTGAGCCCCCAAGCAACTGCCTGGTCCTGGAAGCCACTGCGCATAAAGCTTCTTTGGTTTTTCGCCCGCTCACACTGCGGGCTTTTTTTGCGCGGCGTATTTACAGCCTGGAATTGTCATCCCGGATGATGAAGACCGTGTCGGCAATGCCTGGACGGATTTCAGTACCGCCTTTGAGCCAGATGATTTTGTTGGCAGCGTGGGCGTCCCTGGCGACTTTCGCCGCGGCTTCGCCGAGCTGGTTTTCCAGGAGGACGCCGGCTGTATTGGGGTCCAGGTACGTTGGCAGGGAAATCTTTGGGATCCTGGTGCGATGCAGGCTCATGAAAAATACATGGTCATGCTCGGCGCGTTGGAATACCAATGCCGGGAAACTATTGTAGGAGCTTGGCTCCATGACCGTGTAGCCGTTGCGGGTCAGAAGGGCGGCCATAAAGCGTTTGAACTCCACGGGTGTGTACGTCGACTGGAAAGAAAGCCACTGTCGCTGGAACCGCATGGGATCAAAATCCAGCCGCTCCAGCGTCCCCGTCGAAAATGGGGCGGGCAGGGTTATCGAGCGGGCAGCCCCTCTGGAGGAGGCCGTGGTCGCAAGCGTTGGCAGCATCAAGAGCGGATCGGACCATTGCGGATGCGGCGCGAGGTTGGCGTTTTTCCAGCCGTTGAAAATCTGGCGCAGGGCGGTCAAGCCCGCGGCATCGGCGAACGGTCCGTTATTGGCGAGTTCGAATTGCTTTCTTGCGATGTTTTCCAAGGTGACTGTCGTGACTTCTGGAAAACAATCCCTGACGTAAGCCGTCAGTGGTTTTTCAAAGGGAAGCCGGGCGTCAATTTCCCACTGGTTATCCGGTGGGATTTGCATTGCGCCTCGGGGCTGCTCGTCAGGCGTATGCCGGAGGGTAGCTTCCAACAGGTCAAAATCATAGGTGGGATGAGTGGGCGGCTGAACGTAGGCGATCGGATGTTCTCGCGCGTCGCTGCGTGTCACCACCTTGTAGTGGACGTTGTCCAGGGTGATGAACTCGGACACCATGAATCTTGGGTCGATCCCCCAATTCTTACTGAATACCGGGGCGCTTTGCCCAGGTGCTTCGCTTTGTGAGGTCGTCGCGCGCTGACGCTTAGGCGCGGTCACTGGCGACGCCTCATCATCCGATAGCCTATGGGGCGTGGAAGCAAGATCGGAATCATCGTCGTGCATCGCCTCTCGGTGCGGAATCTGACGCCATAGGTGGCTGCCTTCCACTTGCTCCAGGCGTGGTCCGGAAGCGACGAGTTCGATGCCTGACCGGGCCCTGTAGTTCTGTTCGGAATCGCGTCCAAGCAGCACCGTCCCACCCTCTGAAAGCTCGACGTAAGTGCGTGTCCTGAACGTCCGGATCCCAGACGTTGCGTCCGGCTCCGATAACATGGGCACCAGCTCGGGTGAAAGGTAGTAATCGTCCAGCGATACCGAGGCAGGGGCTTCACGGATGGTGGCCGGTGATGCCATTTCGGATATCTGAATGGTCGAGAGCAAAGATTCAGGCGTTTCGATCGCGTGCTCGGTTGGCGAGACGGATGGTGGATCGATTCCCTCTCCCCTCACTGGGTTTGCGAGCGTTGTTTCCGCTGTCGTATCGCGGCTGGAGTGAGGTGTATCGGGGGGCGACTTTGGCGGCTTGGGCCGGGTGTTTTGTCTTGGACTCATTGAAAATGCCTGTTCTTGAGTTTGAAAAATAGTGTTGATTCATGCGGCCATGAAGCGAGCGGCCTGTCGCATAGCGGGCAGGCCCAGGGCTTGAGAATGTTCGTGGAAAACCAACAGGCAGATGCGGTACATATGTATGGCGTCTGGAAAAAACTTCGAAAAGATGCCTGAAGCCTATATCTGTTCGGGAGAGGGCTCAGCCAATGAGAGGAGCCAGCCCATTTGCGAAAGCCTGATGCCGAAGACCGCGCTCAGGGCTAGCGCCCGGGCAAACATCACCGAGTGTGCCAATGTGACGCTCTCCATCAATTCCACGCACTTGCCACGCAACGAACGCAGGGCTTCATCCCCCATGGGTGGGGTCTGGCTGAGGCCATCGCGGGCCAGGTCCTGATAGATCTGGAGGGCGTGTTCACACAGGTCTGTTTTTTTCAGGTCCGCCGTCTCAATGACTCGGGACTTATCGGTGTCGAGGATCCATTGGCGGGTCTTGAGGTTATAGCTCAAGTTGCCGGGAGACCCATCCTTGACAGCAATGTGAAGGACCTTCAGTTCTTCGGATGCCAGGCTGGACAGTTCGCTGGGCAACACTGCGCTGGGATCGGCGAGTGGGACAAAGTACCGGCCATCGAGCGCTTCTACATAAACTCGCTCGAACAGACTGTCGACAGCATGGACAACGCCTCGTGCGGTGATGACGCGTATCTGGTCGACAAGGTCTCCAGCTTCATGGACTGGAAGATGAATGATTGCTGTGCCGATCCGCAGCAGGTTGGAAGAAAACGTGATCTCAACTGGCCCGAGGTGCCGGGCGTCGAGTTCCCATAGCGAGGCCCGGGGGAGTCGAGGATTGGCGCCGGCCAGCGCGCCCGGCGTGGACAGGCGTAGCGTCATGTCCGGGCTCAAGTGAACAAGGTAGGTGGCGCCTTCGCCAATCAGGACTTCGATGCCTGTCTGTTCGGTAGGGGATGTGAGCAGGGCGCAGGCTGCCCAACTGCGCATGTAGTGGGGATGCTTGTCCAAGGGCTGTAGGTAGGCGTAGTGCTTTCTCGTCGGTGTGAGTGCCCGTGGCGCTTCTGTTTTCCACTCGACCGGCTCTTTACCGATGAATGTTTTGTCCAGCAACAGATCATAGTCAGGCGAGGGTTGGACCAGACGGTAGGATGAGCCGTCGTTCATGACCAGAATGAACGTGTGATGCGAACCCAAGGCGGAAAATGCACGCCGCCCTGTCTGCGGGTTTTGCGCGCTATAACGTTCATCGGAACTTGCCAGGTTCTTCAAGACGACTCGGCGAACGCCAAAGTGTAATGTCAGGCCACATTCGCCGTATTTTACGGTATCCCCTTCGGCTTCCTGAGTGGCGTGGGCGCTGTAATGGGCTTCGATACGGGTCAGTTCAGCGTCGCTATAGTCCAGATGGAGGGTGGTGGAGAATTTGCTTTTTTGCTTGACCTTGAGCGTGGTGAGTTCATTGATGCGTGAAACGTAAAAACTGGTGTCTTTGTCATGGGCGATCTGCTGCTCGCTTCGTCCATTGAGAATGGCCGGGTTTCGTGGTGTTCCTGCCTGCACCACGATGGCTTCAATGTCCAGCGGAGCGCGGTGCTCGATCGTGTCAGGCAGGTCGGGTACCAAATGGTAGCCATCCTGGGTGATGAACGTCAGCTTATTGTTTTGTAGGGGGCTTGGATAATCGGTGTCTTCATAGACGTTCCTGATGATGACTTTTCGAAGCGCCCAGTCGTTTGCGTCGAAGCAGGACGTCATAACCAAGTGACCTTCTTCTATTCGCCAGCTTTCAATCAGGTCCGCTCTCCAGTCCAGAGCGATGACGCTGTTGCCTACGCCATCTTCGCTGATGGAGACACAACCGGGTTTATGTGCAATGGCATAGACATCATCGCCAGGTCCACCGTCTGCATTACGGTTGTTTCCATTCAGGAGAAAAATCCGGTCATTTCCCGCACCGGCCTCGATTGAGTCATTGCCGCGGGATTTAATGATGTTCGGGCCGGCGCTACCCTTGATGACGTTGGCACCACCCTCGGGGATTTCGACATTTTCAATGCCTTCAAGGCGCGTATGGGGAGTGTGTTCGCTCTCTGTTTGATGACTGGCTTGAGTGATAACGGATACGTGCCCGGCCTCCAGGTCGACCTGATAGCCCAGGCGCGGCTCCTGACTATTGCGGGTGCGACCCGATAAGATGAGCGTGTCGTTGCCCAGGCCTCCCACCAGGGTATTCGTTGTTTGTCCTCCACTGAGAGGCTCTGCCGAGCCCTCGAAGATGAAAACGTCATCTTTCACGCCGCCGGTCAGTTTTTTAACGCCCGCCCCGTAATGGAAGACATTTGGCTGGTTTTCAACGCCTAGAACCGTGTCGTCGCCACCGCCGATATACCAATGGATGCCTTTATCTTCCGCCGACGTTTCAATGACTGCGCCGGGCGTCTGAGCAGTAACGCCACTTCGCGCGTCGATCCAGTCGTCGCTGTCCTTGATCCTGGGACGTACTGTGGTCGCCTGGTATTGTTCTCCCGTCCACCAATTCCAAGTGGTGTAGGTCACCGGTTCGAGTTCTACGGTGAATGCTCCGTTTACGATCGCCTCAGTGCTGTCTTTCAATGGGCCCTTGAGCAAGTACAAGGCATTGGCCCGCAGCCGCTTGGTATGTTCGGCGGTCGCCTTGGCGAGGGTGTAGCGATCCTGGATGTCTTTATCAGGGCTGATTGCCCAGAAAGCGAGCCAACCGGTGCGCAGGCGCTCGTGCGCGGTGAGTTCGATATAGTCGTCGATTTCATCGACTTGACGAATCGCGCCCCAGATTTGTGATCCCACCACCAGGATAAGCCCTGCGGCAAGGCCCACGGGTCCGGCTGAACTGAAGCCTGCCAGTGCGGCGATGCCGAGGGTCAAGCTCATGGCCGCACTGGTGACGCTCAAGGCGGCGCTGACGTAGTGGTCGGTGGCTTCCTTGCCGGTGGCGCGGGCGGCGGCCTTGAAAGAGTCGACAGCGGCGATGATATCGAAAGGCAGTGTCAGTACGCTGGCGATCAGGCTGCTTCCACGGGCGAGCCTTATGGCGAAGCCTGTTTTGGCGAAATCCCTGAGGGCATTCTGGCCGGCCTTGATCATCTGAGTGGCTTGTCGGGTCACCGCTGCCTCGACACCGATCGAGGCCATCTCGGCCGCCACGCCGGCCCCGTTGAAGACCGTCTGGTAAGCGTCCTTGTTCTGGATGGCGTCCTGCAGGCCTCGCAGACCGCTGTAGATGCCGAAGGCCTGGAGGCCAAGGCCCGTTGGGATGAGGAGGTTGCTCTTCGCTTGGCTCACCCAACTCATGGTTTGCGAGAGCGCATGGAGGTTGAGTCTCTGGGCGGCGTTCAAAAGCTTTTCAAGCGTGCTTCGATACCCGGTTGGTTCAGCCTGTGTATCAGGATTTTCTTTCAACAAGGGGCGCGCCGTGGGCGAACGTTGACTCGCCATTTCGAAAAGCAAAGTGGGTAACCGATAGTCGTCCACATCGCTGGTGATCGTCATACGCGTTTCGATGTCAACGGCGCTGAACTGCAGCGAGTTCAAGAAAAAGCGATTGGGGGTGCGGAAAAAAGTATTGTCCCCTGTCAGCGGTTGTCCATCGGTCGTGGCGCCCAACGCATCCAGGGCTGAACGGGTCACCTTCACGGTGCCGATAGAGAGCGGGCCATAAAGTTTATCCACGACGTCGAGTTGGGCCTGCCGATGCTTGTGTTCGGTGCTGAGCGGCGTCTCATCGGCCACCCTGAAGTCGAGTGTTTCGGCGGTGTGCTCATTGGCATGAAAGCCCAGGTCCGTAATGACTACGGCGTGCTCGTCAGAAACAGGGGAGGGATAGAAAACCTTGGTCATTGTGAACGTCCTTGTTCAACGATGATGTGAATGGCCCTCTATCTAAGGTGTTTTCCTGAAGGGTGTACATCGATTGGTTGTTGCGGTGTTTTGCGAAAGCCCGACATGAAAAACGACGGGTTCAGTGGCTGGACAGTAAAGAGGCTGCGCCCGCGCCGCCAAATAATCCTGCGCTGATGCGGTTGAACCAGCTCTGGCCTTTCCCCGTACGCAAATACCGCGCCGCGCCGTGAGCGCCGAGACCGTAGGCCAGCTTGCACAGCAGGTCGAGCACGGTCCAGGTGGCGATCATGATCAACAGTTGCGGCAGGAACGCTTGCTCGGCGCTCAAGAATTGCGGCAGGAACGCGGCGAAGAACAGGATGTCCTTCGGGTTGCTGGCGCCCAGCACGAACGCCCGGCCGAAGAGGGCGCCAAAGCGTGGGACGGCTGCGGCCTGGGGCACTTCGGCGCCTTGGGCGGGTTGGCGCGACTGCTGCCAGCTCTGCCAGGCTAGATAAAAAAGGTACAGCGCACCAACGATCTTCAGGGCGCTGAACAGTTGCTCCGAGGCCATCAACAACGCACCGAGCCCCAGCGCCGATGCGCTCAACAGGCAGATCGAGGCGATTACGCCGCCGAGGAACGCCGGGTACGAGCGGCGCAGGCCGTAGTTCAGGCTATTGCCGATCATCAACAGCGACAGAGGGCCGGGGATGAGGATCACCACCAAGGCGGCGCCGCTGAACAACAGCCAGGTTTCCAGATTCATTGCGTGGGTCCTCAGGTGCAAAAGCCTCATCCAAGGGATGAGGCGGGTGGCTAGGTGTATCGCTTACAAGAAGATGAACTTGGCGATGAAGATCGCGCAGAGCACCCACAGGCTGACGGAGATTTCCTTGTGTTTACCGGTGCCGGCCTTGAGCACCACATAGGTGATGAAACCCAGGGCGATACCGTCGGCGACCGAGAACGTCAGGGGCATCATGATGGCCGTGACGATGGCCGGGATACTGTCGGTCGCCTCGTCCCATTCGATATGGGCCATGCCGCCCATCATCAGCATGGCGACGTAGATCAACGCGCCGGCCGTGGCGTAGGCCGGGATCATCCCGGCCAGCGGTGCGAAGAACATGGCGGCAATAAATAGCACACCGACGGTCACGGCGGTAAGCCCCGTCCGGCCACCCGCCGCTACACCGGCGGCGCTTTCCACGTAGCTGGTCACCGGCGGCACGCCAACCATGGCGCCGAATACACTGGAGGCGCTGTCGGCTTTCAAGGCGCGGGACAGGTTCTCGATCTTGCCGTCGGCTTTCACCAGGCCGGCGCGCTGGGCAACGCCCATCAGGGTGCCGGCGGTGTCGAACATGTGCACGAACAGGAAGGCCAGCACCACGCTGATCATGCTGACGTTGAACACACCGGCTACGTCCATCGCCATCCAGGTGGGAGCCAGGCTCGGTGGTGTCGACATGACGCCGTTGTACTGCACCAATCCCAGGCCCCAACCGGCCAGGGTCACCGCGATGATGCTGATCAGGATCGCGCCGAACACGCGGTGATAACTGAGCACGGCGATCATCAGGAAGCACACCGCGGCCAACAATGGACCGGGCTCACGCAACGAGCCGAGCTTGATCAGGGTCGCGGGGCTGTCGACGATGATCCCGGCGGTTTTCAGGCCGATCAGTCCGAGGAACAAGCCGACCCCCGCGCCCATGGCGAACCGCAGGCTCACTGGAATGCTGTTGAGCAGCCACTCGCGCACCCGTGACAGGGTCAGGATCATGAACAGCACACCGGAAATGAACACCGCGCCCAACGCGGTTTCCCAGTTGTAGCCCATGGTCCCGACCACGGTGTAGGTGAAGAACGCGTTCAAACCCATGCCTGGCGCCAGGCCCACCGGCCAGTTGGCGTACAGTCCCATCAGCAGGCAACCCAGGGCCGCGGCGATGCAGGTGGCGACGAAGGCGGCGCCGTGATCGATGCCGGCGTCGGCCATGATGTTGGGGTTGACGAAGATGATGTAGGCCATGGTGATGAAGGTCGTCAGGCCGGCAATCAGCTCGGTCTTCACCGTGGTGCCATGCAAGCTGAGTTTGAAGATGCGCTCCAGCCAGCCACTGCGTAGCGGCGGCGAGAGGTCCAGCGTCCGGGCTTCGGGTTTGCGGCTTTCCACAGCGAGTACTCCTCAAGAGTCTTATTGTTATTTCCAGCACCGCATACGCCCTGGGGGTGGTTGCGATGCGCTGAGGCAGGTAAGGCTGGCGAAGTATGTTGACCTATTGGTCAGGAACTCGCACGAAGCGAATTATGCTTTTGTATACAAATAATGCAAATAATGTTTTCTGTGTTGTCGACGAAATGTCGGGCGATAGGGATATATCGCCGTTGCGGGCGCTATCGCGAGCACGCTTTGCTCCCACAGCGAGCGTCCGCTGAGACCCTCCGTGGGAGCAAGGCTTGCCCGCGATGGCGATAGACCGGGCAATACACAGCTTGCGGAGGAAACTCAGTCGACAGCCACCTGTCCCTTCCCCAGTGCCAGGTTTACCGCTAACCAGCCATTCACCGCCGCCTCCCCAGCCTCGGTAAACACCCGCTCCAGCAATTTCACCTGCTCACGCCGCAACGCCTGTTCGAACCGCTCGCCCTCGGCCGTCAGTTCCAGCAGCCGTTTACGCTTGTCGGTCTCGGACGCGACGCTGTTCACCAGGTGCATTTCCATCAGCTGCCGCAACGGCATGTTCAGCGCTTGCTTGCTCACGCCAAGAACCGCCAGCAACTCCTTCACGCTCAGGGACGGGTAGCGGGCGATGAAAAAAACGATTCGCTGGTGCACCCGGCTCAACCCGCGGCGCTCGAGCATTTCATCGGCCTTGGCGGTGAACGCCTGGTAACCGAAGAAGAACGCTTCCATGGCCATTTGTTGGGAAGTTGGGTTTTTAAGGTCAAGCATATTGACGTATCCACACGGGTCGGCGTAATTTCGGTCAACCAGTTTGACTCATTCCTCCCGTGCCCCGCTACAGGTGACCCCATGGCTTTTTCCGAACGTGTCTCGCGCCTCAAAAGTTCTTTGATTCGAGAAATCCTCGCGGCGGCGCAGCGCCCTGAAGTGATGTCGTTCGCCGGCGGCCTGCCGGCCGAAGCCATGCTGCCGAAAGTGGAATGGGCGGCCATGCCCTTGTCCATGGGCCAGTACGGCATGAGCGAAGGCGAACCCGCCCTGCGCGAAGCCCTGGCGGCCCAGGCGCGGGCGCTGGGTGTGGCCTGTGAGGCGAGTCAGGTGCTGGTGGTCAGCGGCTCCCAGCAAACCCTTGACCTGGCGGCCAAGCTGCACATCGACGTTGGGACTGAAGTGATGTTGGAAGCGCCCACTTACCTGGCGGCGTTGCAGATTTTCCAGCTGTTTGGCGCCGATTGCATCACGGTGCCCCTGGAAGCCGACGGTCCGGACCTGAAAGCGTTACGGGCTCGGCTGGAGCGGCATCGGCCGGCGTTCATCTACCTGATTCCGACCTTCCAGAACCCCTCGGCGGTGCGCTACAGCGAGACCAAGCGCGATGCCGTGGCGGCGCTGCTGGATGAGTTTGGCGTGACCCTGATCGAGGACGAACCCTACCGCGAGCTGACGTTCGATGGCGGCAGCGCCACGCCGATCGTCAGTCGCTTGAAGAAGGCCAGTTGGATCTACACCGGCACCGTGTCGAAAACCCTGTTGCCGGGGCTACGGGTAGGCTATTTGATTGCCAGTCCGGATCTGTTCCCGCATCTGCTGCGACTCAAGCAGTCAGCGGACCTGCACACCAATCGCATCGGCCAATGGCAGGCGTTGCAATGGATCGGCACCGAGCGGTACCGTCGCCATTTGAGTGAGCTGAGGGATTTTTACCGGGACCGCCGCGATCGGTTCCAGGCCGCGCTGGAGAAGCATTTCACCGACCTCGCGGACTGGAACGTGCCCGAGGGCGGGCTGTTCTTCTGGCTGACCCTCAAGCAACCGCTGGACACCCGCACCTTGCTCGCCGCCGCACTGGCTGCCGACGTGGCGTTCATGCCGGGGGAGCCCTTTTTCCCCGAGCCGGACCAGCACCCGGGGCACTTGCGTTTGAATTTCAGCCACATCGACCCGGCGCGGCTGGATGAAGGGCTCAAGCGCTTGGCGGGGGTGGTGCGGGAGGCGTTGGCGGCAAAAGCGGCTTGATATCAGGATTCTGCGGTGGCTGTCCGGGCCCCATCGCGAGCAAGCTCACGATGGGGCCAGTCGTCACGGTGGAAAATGGTCAGGCTGCCGAGAACCGCTTGTCCAGATACTCAATGATCACCTTGGACTCATACATCCAGGTGGTCTCGCCATTTTCTTCAATCCGCAGGCACGGCACCTTGATCCGGCCGCCTTGTTCCAGCAGTGTCTGGCGATCCTGCGCGTTGTTTTTCGCATCGCGCAGGGCCACCGGTACGTTGAGGCGGCGCAGGGTGCGGCGGGTTTTCACGCAGAACGGGCAGGCGTGGAACTGATACAGCGTCAGGCTGCGAGCGGCCTGCTCGACCTGCGCCTGGGCCTCGGCCGGGCGCTTTTTCTTGCCCGGGCGGGTGATGAAGTCGATGAAGATGATGAGCTGGCCCAAGCCAACCCGAAGCGCTTTGACGATCACGGTATTAAGCCTCGCGGCAGGGAAGAAGAGGGCGCGCAGCTTACCTGATTTTTCACAGGCGAAAAAAAACCGGCGATCAATGCCGGTTTTCTTCATGCGGCGGATTACTTGATGAGGCTGAGGAATTCGCTGCGAGTGGCGGCGTTTTCCCGGAACTCGCCGAGCATCACCGAGGTGATCATCGAGGAATTCTGCTTTTCCACACCGCGCATCATCATGCACATGTGCTTGGCCTCGATCACCACCGCCACGCCCAAGGCACCGGTCACTTGCTGGACCGCGTCGGCGATCTGGCGGCTGAGGTTCTCCTGGATCTGCAGGCGACGGGCATACATGTCGACGATGCGAGCGACCTTCGACAGCCCCAGCACCTTGCCGCTCGGGATGTAGGCCACGTGAGCCTTGCCGATGAAAGGCAGCAGGTGGTGCTCGCACAACGAGTACAACTCGATGTCCTTGACCAGCACCATCTCGCTGTTGTCGGAGCTGAACAAGGCACCGTTGGTGACTTCTTCAAGGGTCTGTTCATAACCGCGGCAGAGGTACTGCATGGCCTTGGCAGCACGCTTGGGCGTGTCGAGCAGGCCCTCGCGGGAAACGTCCTCGCCCAATTGGCCGAGGATCGCGGAATAATTCTGTTCCAGAGACATGAAACTACCTGTGGGATTTTACGCAAAGGGCAAGGGTACGGTGGCGGACACGGCGCTGCAAGCTCGGCAATCGAGGGCTATTCGTCGCGACCTTCCATCATGGTGCGCTTGAGCATCACGTACACCGCTCCGGCGCCGCCGTGTTTTGCCTGGCAGGAGGTGAAGCCCAGCACTTGCGGGTGCTGGCGCAGCCAGGTGTTGACGTGGCTCTTGATCATCGGCCGCTTACCGTCCAGGCGCACGGCTTTGCCATGGGTGACGCGCACGCAGCGGATTTCGAATTTCGTGGCTTCGGCCAGGAACGCCCAAAGAGCTTCCCGGGCCTTTTCCACGGTCATGCCGTGCAGGTCGAGGCTGCCTTCGAAGGGGATCTGGCCGACCTTCAGCTTGCGCATCTGGCTTTCCTGGACACCGTCGCGTGCCCACATCAACTCGTCTTCCGGCCCGACGTCGATCACGAACTGATCAGACAAGCCATCCACGGTCGTGGCGTCGGTGCGCACGGTAGCGGCCTGGCGCAGCTTGGCGATTTGTGCGCGGTCGGCCTTGGGCTTGCCGGTCTCGGCGCGGTCGTGCTTGATCGGTTTTACGCCCTGGATCGCACTTTTGAACAGGGAAAAGTCGTCGTCTTGCATGTCAGCCTCCGCGAAGCCGACCAGTTTACCCAACTCTGGCGGGATCAGGCGCGACAAAACGTCGGATGGCGGGTCAGTCGTGCTTTTTCATCAGGTGCGGAGCCATGGCCAGCTCCAGGGATTGGCGGGCGCGACGGCGGCAGCGGCGCCAGAGCCAGACGCCCAGCAACAACACGAAAAGACCGATCGCCAGGATGATCGCCGAACCCAGTGGGGTGGCATTCAATTCGCCCAGAGCGGGCGGGCGGCCCAGCAGGCTGGCCGCACCGGCCATGGCCAGCAACACACCGAGTGTTGCCAGTAGCGCGGCGATTGCCGCGCCAAAACGAAACCGCCAGTTGCTCGGGCCCTTGGGCCGCAAGCGACGTGCGTCAAAACCATCGGATAACTTCATTCCGACCTTCCTCAATGGGTATCGGCCCTTCGACCGGAAGATGTTCGGGTTGTTCCTGAAGGTAGGGCAATTGCGGCAAATGCGAGGCTTTTGCGGATGAGCGGCGAAAGTGGCCGCTCATCAAGGCGAATCAGATGAAGTCACGGGTCAACGCCAGGGTGGCGAAGTTGTCCGCCATGATCGCCATTTCGGTCTGCTGAACGTGTTCGGCGCTGAGGACGCCGCCCTTGTACGGCAGGTCGCGAGTGGCGCAGGCGTCTTCCACCAGGGTACAGCGAAAGCCCAGGTTCTTGGCGGCGCGCACGGTGGTGCTGACGCTGGAGTGGCTCATGAACCCGCACACGATCAGGTCCAGGGGGCCGAAGTCTTCCAGGCGCTTTTTCAACTCGGTGCCGTGGAAGGCGCTGGGCAGTAGCTTTTCGATCACGGTTTCGTCGGCCTGGGGTTCGAGGCCGGGAATGAACTCCCCGCGCTCGCCTTGTGGATCGAACAGCCCGCCATGGGTGCCCAGGTGGCGCACATGCACGATTGGCCGACCGGCTGCACGGGCCGCGCCGAGCAATTGCTTGATGTTCGCGACGGCTGCATCCATGCCGCTCAGGGCCAGGGGGCCGGCGAGGTATTCTTTCTGGGCATCGATGATGATCAGGGTCGCTTGACTCAGATTGGCCGCTGCATAACCACGGCCGCTGAGTTGAAACATCGTTTTTGGAACGGACATTCTGGGGCTCCTTCGAGTGGGGCTTTTGCGACATTGTCCTCTGGCTGAGCGGTTCTGTGAATCGCTTCCATCGCAAGGGCCGCCGTTGCTGGCCTACAGCCTTGTCAAGATGCTCATCTTGTTCAATAGGCTGATCAAAAAACGGATAATTCCTACGATTGGTCCGGGGTTTTTCGTTCGTCATCGGGGCGTGTTTGGGTGGGGTCGCGTTTGACTGGTAGACTCGCCCGTCGATTTTTCTGGAGTTTGCCGCCGTGATCACTTCTCGTCTCCGTACCCTGCGCGACCATATCCGTTGGGCCGTCAGCCGTTTCCATGGGGAGGATCTGTTTTTCGGCCATGGCACCGACAATGCGTGGGATGAAGCCCGGCAACTGGTGTTGGGCGCATTGCACCTGCCATGGGAAATTGCCGACAGCTACCTGGACTGCCGTCTTGAAGACGAAGAATTGGTTCATGTGCAGCGCCTGCTGCGCCGGCGTATCACAGAGCGTGTGCCAACCGCCTATTTGTTGGGTGAGGCCTGGTTCTGCGGGATGTCGTTCATCGTCGACGAGCGCGTGCTCATTCCGCGCTCGCCCATCGGCGAACTGATCGAAAAGCATTTCGAGCCGTGGCTGGGCCAGGAACCGGCACGAATTCTTGATCTGTGCACCGGTTCCGGCTGCATCGGCATTGCCTGTGCCTATGAGTTCCCGGAGGCCGAGGTGGTGCTGGCCGACCTGTCGTTCGAAGCGCTGGAAGTGGCCAACCAGAACATCGAGCGCCATGGCGTCGACGAGCGCGTGTTCACGGTCCAGGGCGATGGCTTCGACGGTCTGCCGGGGCAACGTTTCGACTTGATCGTGTCGAACCCGCCTTACGTCGATGCGGAAGATTTCGCCGACATGCCGCAGGAGTACCAGCACGAACCGGAGCTGGGCCTGGCCTGTGGCGATGATGGCTTGAACCTGGTTCGCCGGATGCTGGCCGAGGCGGCCGATCATCTGACCGAGAAGGGATTATTGATTGTCGAGGTGGGCAACAGCCAGGTGCACGTCGAGGCGTTGTACCCGGAAGTCGATTTCGCCTGGCTCGACTTCGAACGCGGTGGTCATGGCGTGTTCATGCTCAGCGCCGA
>NZ_FMTR01000038.1:0-40473 GCF_900100135.1 Pseudomonas sp. NFACC05-1
TGGTCTTCATCATGCGGCTGTGGCACGCCGTTGACGTTGGCGAAGGTGTAACCCTCGTTACCCAGGCGGCGGGTGATCAGCTCGGAGGTGGTGGTCATCAGCTTGCGCGAGAACACCTGGCCCTTCTGCACCAGCAGCAACGACTTGACCTGGTCTTCAGGCACTTTCAGGTCGCCGCTGAGCTTGACGTCACGAACGGTGTATTTCTCGCCTTCGTTGACGTTGACGGTAATGTAGACGTGCTTCTTGTCCGGGGTGATGGACACCTGGGTCGAGGCGATGTCCATGTTGATGTAGCCGCGGTCCAGGTAGTAGGAACGCAGGCGCTCCAGGTCACCGGAGAGTTTTTCACGGGCGTACTTGTCGTCGTTCTTGAAGAACGACAGCCAGTTGGTGGTCTTGAGTTCGAACAGGTCGATCAGGTCTTCGTCAGGGAAAACCGTGTTGCCCACCACGTTGATGTGCTGGATGGCTGCCACGGTGCCTTCGTTGATATTGACCTTCAGGCCGACGCGGTTGCGCGGTTGCGGCACCACTTCGGTGTCGACGGTGGCCGAGTAGCGACCCTGGGCAACGTACTGGCGTTGCAGTTCGTTGCGTACACCTTCGAGGGTGGCACGCTGGAAGATCTCGCCTTCGGCCAGGCCGGATTGCTTGAGGCCTTTCATCAGGTCTTCAGTGGAGATCGCCTTGTTGCCTTCGATCTCGATACTGGCGACCGACGGGCGCTCGACAACGGTGATGACCAGGACATTGCCGTCACGGCCCAGTTGGATATCTTGAAAGAAGCCGGTCTTGAACAGCGCACGCGTGGATTCCACCAGGCGCCGATCATCCGCCTGCTCGCCGACGTTCAACGGCAAGGCACCAAAGACGCTACCCGCGGAGACCCGCTGGAGGCCATTGACGCGAATATCAGAGATAGTGAAGGACTCGGCGTGAACTTCGGCGATCATCAGTACGGTGAGAACCGCAGTTAGCAGCAGACGTTTCATGAAGTCCTTTCTTATTCCAACTGGCAATAAACAAACTGCCGCAAAATGCGGCAGATTCGCAATTCAGCGAAGCGTTACAGACGACCCAGATCGTTGACGAGGGCAAGCAACATGACCCCGACCACCAAGCTGATACCGATCTGTATCCCCCAACCTTGCACCCGATCCGACAAGGGACGACCACGCGCCCACTCGATCAGATAAAACAGCAGATGCCCCCCATCCAGTACCGGGATGGGCAGCAAATTCAGAACCCCCAGGCTAATGCTCAGATAAGCAAGGAAATTCAGGAAATCAGCGACGCCCGACTGGGCAGAAGCGCCCGCCACTTTAGCAATGGTTATCGGTCCACTCAAGTTTTTTACCGAGAGCTCGCCGAACAACATTTTCTTGAGCGAGTCCAGCGTCAGGACGCTCATGGTCCAGGTACGACGCGCACCCTCGCCAATCGCCGCCACCGGGCCGAAACTGACCTCGCGAATCATTTCCGGTGGCCAGTCGACCGCCTTGACGCCCGCCCCCAGGTAACCGCTCGGTGCCTTGCTCTCGCCACGGGCGGCCAGGGTCACCGGGACATCGATTGGAGCACCGTCGCGCTCGATGCGCAGCACAATTTTGGTATCAGGACGTACACGAACCGAATCGACCACCTGTTGCCAGTCGCTGACCGGCTGGCCGTCGAGGGCCAGCAACCGATCGCCGGTCTTCAGGCCAGCAGCCTGGGCCGGGCCTTTCGGATCGAGTTCGGCGAGTATCGGTGGCATCGCCGGACGCCATGGCCGGATCCCCAGGGACCGGATCGGATCGGGCTCGTCGGCGCCCTTGAGCCAGTTGTCCAAGGTCAGTTCGCGAGGCGAATCCACCGTGGAGCCCTGCTCACGCACCATCAATTGCAACGAACCGCTCTCACCCAGGCGACGCACCAGTTGCAGATTGACCGCCGCCCAGCCCGAGGTCGGCTCGCCGTCGATAGCGACGATTTCCTGCCCGACGCCCAACCCGGCACGGGCGGCAACGCTACCCGACTCCACCGCACCGATGACCGGACGCACCTGCTCGCTGCCCAGCATGGCCAGGCCCCAGAAAAACACCATGGCCAGCAGGAAGTTGGCGATCGGCCCCGCGGCGACGATGGCAATACGCTGACGGACGGTCTTGCGATTGAAGGATTGATCGAGCTGGTCTGCCGGGACTTCACCTTCTCGCTCATCGAGCATCTTGACGTAGCCGCCCAGCGGGATGGCCGCCACGACGAACTCGGTGCCTTTCTTGTCGTGCCAGCGCAGCAAGGGCATGCCAAAGCCCACGGAAAAACGCAGGACCTTGACGCCACAGCGCCGCGCGACCCAGAAATGACCGAATTCGTGAAATGTGACCAACACCCCCAAGGCAACCAGGGTGCCGACAATCATATAGAGCGCGCTCATCTGTTTTCTCCGCAATCCTGTCCAGGGCAACCCTGGCTAACGTATCGCAGCTTCAACGCCCGTGGCGCTGCAGCCATTGGCCCGCCAATTCACGAGCCCTGGCATCCGCCGTAAATACCGTGTCGAGGTCATCGACCGAAACCACGGCCTCGAGACTCAAGACTTCCTCGATGATACTCGCGATCTCGAGGTAACGGACACGTCCATCGAGAAACGCTGCAACCGCCACTTCATTGGCGGCATTAAGCATGGCCGGCGCGCTGCCACCCGCCTCGGCCGCCTGGCGCGCCAGGCGCAGGCAGGGGAAACGCTGCTCATCGGGCGCCTGGAAATCCAGGCGAGCGATGGCGAACAGGTCCAGCGGCGCAACACCCGAATCGATACGCTCCGGCCAGGCCAGGGCATTGGCGATCGGGGTGCGCATGTCCGGATTGCCCAACTGGGCCAGCACCGAACCATCGACATAGTCCACCAGGGAATGAATCACGCTCTGGGGATGAATCACCACCTCGACCTGGGACGGCTTGGCATCGAACAGCCAGCAGGCCTCGATCAGCTCCAACCCCTTGTTCATCATGCTGGCCGAATCCACGGAAATCTTGCGCCCCATGGACCAGTTCGGGTGGGCACAGGCCTGCTCGGGTGAAACATGCACCAATTCTTCCAGCGGCGTCTGCCGGAACGGGCCACCGGAGGCTGTCAGCAAAATCCGCCGGACACCCACCGCGCCGAGGCCACGGGAAAAATCCTGCGGCATGCATTGAAAAATCGCATTGTGCTCGCTGTCGATAGGCAGCAACACCGAACCGCTTTTGCGCACAGCCTGCATGAACAGCGCGCCGGACATCACCAGCGCTTCTTTATTGGCCAGCAGGATCTTCTTGCCTGCTTCCACCGCCGCCAGCGTCGGACGCAAGCCCGCCGCACCGACGATTGCCGCCATCACGGCGTCGACTTCCGGGTCGGAAGCCACTTGGCAGAGCCCTTCCTCCCCCACCAGCACGCGAGTTTGCAGGCCGGCTGCGCGCAGATCGTCCTGCAGCGCCCGCGCCACAGCGGCCTCAGGCACCACGGCAAACCGCGGCGTGTGGCGTATGCACAAGGCCAGCAATTCACTCATGCGCGTGAAACCACTGAGGGCGAACACCTGGTAACGCTGCGGGTGCCGGCCGATGACGTCAAGCGTACTCAGGCCGATCGAACCGGTCGCACCGAGGACAGTGATCTGCTGGGGGCGACTCACGACGCCGCCATCCACAACAGCACGGCAAAGATCGGAATCGCGGCGGTAAGACTGTCGATGCGATCCAGCACGCCACCGTGACCGGGCAGCAGGTTACTGCTGTCCTTGATTCCCGACTGACGCTTGAACATGCTTTCGGTCAGGTCGCCGACCACAGACACAAATACGATCAAGGCGGCCCCCATAAGGCCCATCAGCAGCTGCGCGACCGTCCAGTCCCGCACGAAGCCGACCACAGTGGTGATCACCAGGCTCAAGGCCAGGCCACCATAGACCCCTTCCCAGCTCTTGCCAGGACTGACCTTCGGCGCCAGCTTGCGCTTGCCGAAGGCCTTGCCGGAAAAATAGGCGCCGACGTCGGCACCCCAGACCAACACCATCACGGCCATGATCTGCCAGTTGCCCAGCGGGTCTTGCTTGATCCAGATCAGCCCTTGCCAGGCCGGCAGCAGAATCAACAGGCCGATCACCAGCTTGGTCGCCGCATTGGCCCAATGATGGGTAGTCTGCGGGTAGGTCAGGACCAGGAAGGTCGCTGTCGCCCACCACAGCACCGCGGCACCCAACACCCAAGGCGCGAGCCCGGGCATCACGTACATGATGAACAGCATGGCCGCCACGGCCGCTGCGTAGGCCACGCGCGCCGACTGCGCAGGAAAACCCGCCAGCCGCGCCCATTCCCACGCCCCCAGGGTCACGACCAGCCCGATGAACAGCGCAAAACTGGCGCCTTCGAGCAGGAAGAAACCGCCCAGGGCGATGGGCAACAGGATCAAGGCAGTGATGATTCGTTGTTTGAGCATTAAACCCGGGCTCCAGCTTCGATCTGCTCGCTCGTTTTACCGAAGCGACGCTGACGGGAAGCGAAATCGGCCAGTGCGGTGCGCATGGCTTCGTGTTTGAAGTCCGGCCAGAACAGGTCGGAGAAGTACAACTCGGCATACGCCAACTGCCAGAGCAGGAAGTTGCTGATGCGATG
This sequence comes from Pseudomonas sp. NFACC05-1, assembly GCF_900100135.1. Classification (NCBI taxonomy): domain Bacteria; kingdom Pseudomonadati; phylum Pseudomonadota; class Gammaproteobacteria; order Pseudomonadales; family Pseudomonadaceae; genus Pseudomonas; species Pseudomonas sp. NFACC05-1. The sequence goes on from NZ_FMTR01000038.1 coordinate 4,645, forward strand.
CTCGCCACCGGTACGGATGCACAGGTCCGGCAACGGCAGGTCGCCGGTCGCCAGGCAGGTCTGCAACAGTTCCGGCGTGATGTCTTCCGGGCGCAGGTGCCCGGCCTGGACTTCCCGCGCCAGCCGCTGGGCAGCCTGGGCAATGTCCCACTGTCCACCATAGTTGGCGGCAATCTGCAGGACAAACCGATCGGCGCCCGCAGTCGCTGCCTCGGCTTCGCGCATCGCAGCCTGCAATTCAGGATGGAAGCGCGAGCGATCACCGATGATCCGCAGGCTGATCTTGTTATCGTTGAGGCGCTTGGCCTCACGACGCAGGGCCTTGAGGAACAGGTCCATCAAGGCACTGACTTCATCGGCCGGACGCTGCCAGTTCTCACTGGAGAAGGCGAACAGGGTCAGCACCTCGACCCCTGCCTCGGCGCACACCTCGATGACCGCACGCACCGCATCGACACCCGCCTTGTGCCCGGCGACGCCAGGCATAAAGCGTTTCTTGGCCCAGCGGTTATTGCCGTCCATGATGATCGCCACGTGGCGCGGCACCGCGAACGGCACGGCCTGCTTGGTCTTTTCCATGAAAACGAGACCCTTATACGGCCATCAGGTCTTTTTCTTTCTGCGCCAAATCCGCGTCGATCTTAGCCACGTACTTCTTGGTCAGGTCGTCGATCTCGCCAGTGGCACGACGCTCTTCGTCTTCGCTGATTTCCTTTTCCTTGACCAGGTCCTTGAGCTGGCTGTTGGCATCACGACGGATGTTGCGCACGGCAACACGGGCGTCTTCAGCCACGTCACGGGCCTGTTTGGTGAAGCCCTTGCGGGTCTCTTCGGTCAGGGCCGGCATGGAGATCAGCAGCAGCTCACCCAGGTTGGTCGGGTTCAGGTTCAGACCGGCACTGCCGATGGCCTTGTCGACCGCGGCCAGCATGTTGCGCTCAAAGGCCACGACCTGCAGGGTACGCGCATCCTTGACTGTGATGTTGGCCACTTGCTTGATCGGGGTATCGGAGCCGTAGTACGGCACCATCACGCCCTCAAGGATGCTCGGGTGCGCCTGGCCGGTGCGGATGCGACCGAAGTTGTGCGCCAGGGACTCCAGGGATTTCTGCATGCGCTGTTCAGCGTCTTTCTTGATTTCGTTGATCATTGTTGAACTTCCTCGATCAGTGTTCCTTCGGCGCCGCCATGGACGATATTCAGCAGGGCACCGGGCTTGTTCATGTTAAAGACACGCAGCGGCATCTTGTGGTCGCGGCAGAGACAGATAGCCGTCAGATCCATTACCCCCAGCTTGCGATCCAGCACTTCATCGTAGGTCAGATGATCGAACTTCTCGGCATGCGGGTCCTTGAACGGGTCAGCGGTATAGACGCCATCGACCTTGGTTGCCTTGAGCACGACATCGGCATCGATCTCGATCGCTCGCAGGCAGGCGGCCGAATCCGTGGTGAAGAACGGATTACCGGTACCGGCGGCAAAAATCACCACTTCCTTGGAGTTGAGGTGGCGCATGGCTTTGCGGCGGTCGTAGTGATCGGTTACGCCAACCATGGAAATGGCCGACATCACGATGGCCGAGATATTGGCACGCTCCAGCGCGTCACGCATAGCCAGGGCGTTCATCACAGTAGCCAGCATGCCCATGTGGTCGCCCGTGACCCGGTCCATGCCGGCCGCGCTCAGCGCCGCGCCGCGAAACAGGTTGCCGCCGCCGATGACCAGACCGACCTGAACGCCGATCCCGACCAGTTGGCCGACTTCCAGGGCCATGCGATCCAGCACTTTCGGATCGATCCCGAACTCTTCCGAGCCCATCAGGGCCTCGCCGCTAAGCTTGAGTAGAATGCGTTTATAGCGAGCCTGATAACCACTGCCCTGCTGAGCCATTGCGAATCTCTCCTGCGGCGTATTTTCGAAAATTCTTTGCAGGCTGTTTGCAGCCTGCGTCTACTCTAGTCTGACGCTGACACAGCGCCATCGGAACACGGCTTTGTAAGCCAGTTCCGACAGGAAACCAATAAAAATCGGCATCCCCATCCAAAAAGAGGCTGCGCGCGTTAAGCGGGCAGCCTCTTCAGGGCGACAGTTGTAAAAACCGTCTTATTGCTTGCTGGCAGCAGCTACCTGGGCAGCAACTTCTTCAGCGAAGTTGTCGACCGGCTTCTCGATGCCGTCGCCCACTTTGAAGTAGGTGAACGAAACGATTTCAGCACCGGCTTTCTTCGCCAGGTCGCCGACCTTGACTTCCGGGTTCTTGACGAAAGCCTGCTCAACCAGGCTGGCTTCGGCCAGGAACTTGGAGATACGGCCGCTGACCATTTTTTCTGCGATTTCAGCAGGCTTGCCTTTCAGCTTTTCTTCGTTCAGCTGTAGGAAAACGCCCTTCTCGCGCTCGATCGCTTCAGCCGAAACGTCCGAAGGCAGCAGGAACTCAGGGTTGGTTGCAGCAACGTGCATGGCGATGTCTTTCGCCAGCTCGGTATCGCCGCCCTTCAGGACAACCGCAACACCGATCTTGTTGCCGTGCAGGTAGGTACCGACCACGTCACCTTCAACACGAACCAGACGGCGGATGTTGACGTTTTCGCCGGTCTTGCCAACCAGGACCAGGCGCGCTTCTTCCTGAGCTTCGATCAGCGGAGCTGCGTCGGTCAGTTTGTCAGCGAAGGCTTTTTCGACGCTGGCAGCGACGAATGCCTTGAAGTCATCCTGCAGGGCCAGGAAGTCGGTCTGGGAGTTAACTTCCAGCAGAACGGCAGCCTTGCCGTCGTCCTTGATGGCGATGGCGCCTTCAGCGGCAACGTTGCCCGCTTTCTTGGCAGCCTTGATGGCGCCCGAAGCACGCATGTCATCAATGGCTTTTTCGATGTCGCCGCCAGCCTTGGTCAAGGCTTTCTTGCAGTCCATCATGCCTTCGCCGGTACGCTCGCGCAGTTCTTTGACCAACGCTGCAGTAATCTCTGCCATTTCAAAATCCTCTTGGATAGGTTTTCAACCATTCCACCCGATCGAACGGGCGATCAATTCTTCCTGGAAAACCACTGCTTATAGGCCACGGCAGGTTACAAACAGATCACTGCGCTGGCGGCAAATGGTTTTCGAGGTGGCAAAAAGGGGGCCAAGCCCCCTTTTTGCTTACTGAGTCAACGCCAGGGCGTCAATTACTCAGCGGCTGCTGCCGGAGCTTCTTCAGCGAAGACTTCGGTGCCGCCATTCACGTTGTTGCGACCACGGATAACAGCGTCAGCCATCGAACCCATGTACAGCTGGATGGCGCGGATGGCGTCATCGTTGCCTGGGATGATGTAGTCAACGCCTTCCGGGCTGCTGTTGGTATCGACAACGCCGATGACCGGGATACCCAGCTTGTTGGCTTCGGTGATCGCGATGCGCTCGTGGTCAACGTCGATCACGAACAGCGCGTCAGGCAGACCGCCCATGTCCTTGATACCGCCCAGGGAGCGGTCCAGCTTCTCAAGATCACGAGTGCGCATCAGCGCTTCTTTCTTGGTCAGCTTGGCGAAAGTACCGTCTTCGGACTGGACTTCAAGGTCACGCAGACGCTTGATGGAAGCGCGAATGGTCTTGAAGTTGGTCAGCATGCCGCCCAACCAGCGGTGATCGACGTACGGCGAACCGCAACGTGCTGCTTCTTCAGCAACGATCTTGCCAGCGGAACGCTTGGTGCCGACGAACAGAATCTTGTTTTTGCCCTGGGCCAGGCGCTCTACGAAGGTCAGTGCTTCGTTGAACATCGGCAGGGTTTTTTCAAGGTTGATGATGTGGATCTTGTTACGCGCGCCGAAAATGTACTTGCCCATTTTCGGGTTCCAGTAACGGGTCTGGTGACCGAAGTGCACACCGGCCTTCAGCATATCGCGCATGTTGACTTGGGACATGATAGTTCCTTGATAAGTCGGGTTTGGCCTCCACGTATCCCAATGACCAACCAGCGGCTATATAAGCCAAAGGCACCCAGGTCATCGTGTCGACACGTGTGTGGATTTAAGCTTGCGGGGTCATCCCCGGAAAGCGGCGCATTTTATACCACAGCAAGGGCGAAAACGGAACATGGAATCTGAAAACCTCTTGTGGCGAGGGGATTTATCCCCGCTGGGACGCGTAGCGGCCCCATACCAGGCGATTCAATCGACTTGATACACCATGCTGCCTGATTTGGGGCTGCTGCGCAGCCCAACGGGGATAAATCCCCTCACCACAGAGTTCCAGCCTGGAGAGCTCATTGTACTGATCGTCTGTTAGAATCGCGTTTTCAGGGCCGCCCGGATCCCCATCCGCCGCCCATTTCGTTTTGAACAGCGCCGTCGGGCGCAGAGAGAGCCTGTATGACCGTTACCCTCAAGACTCCCGAGGACATCGCCAAAATGCGTGTCGCCGGCAAACTCGCCGCCGATGTGCTGGAGATGATCGCCGACTACGTCAAGCCTGGCGTGACCACCGAAGAGCTGGACCGCATCTGCCATGACTACATCGTCAACGAGCAGAAAGCCATCCCGGCCCCGCTCAACTACAAAGGCTTCCCGAAGTCGATCTGCACCTCGATCAACCACGTGGTCTGCCACGGCATCCCCAACGAAAAACCGTTGAAGGATGGCGACACCCTGAACATCGACGTCACCGTCATCAAGGACGGCTTTCACGGCGACACCAGCCGCATGTTCCATGTCGGCAACGTGCCGGAGTGGGCCGAGCGCCTGTCCAAGGTCACCCAGGAATGCATGTACATGGCCATCGAACTGGTGAAGCCGGGCTGCCGCCTGGGGGACATCGGCGAAGTGATCCAGAAGCACGCGCAGAAAAACGGCTTCTCGGTGGTACGCGAATTCTGCGGCCATGGCATCGGCAAGGTGTTCCACGAAGAACCGCAGATCCTGCACTACGGCCGTGCCGGCACCGGCATGGAACTGCAGGCGGGCATGACCTTCACCATCGAGCCGATGATCAACCAGGGACGCGCCGATACCAAGGTGCTGGGCGACGGCTGGACTGCCATCACCAAGGATCGCAAGCTGTCGGCCCAGTGGGAACACACCTTGCTGGTCACCGAGACCGGATACGAGATCTTTACCCTGCGCAGCGATGACACCATCCCTCGCGTTTCCGCCTGATCCGAACCCAGCCTATAGATAGATAGAAAGGAAAGTCATTCAATGCCGCAGGTGGATCCCGAACTCTTCGACCGCGGCCAGTTCCAGGCTGAACTGGCCCTGAAGGCAAGCCCCATCGCGGCGTTCAAGAAGGCGATCCGCCAGGCCCACGAAGTGCTCGACCAGCGCTTTCGCAACGGCCGGGACATTCGGCGGCTGATCGAGGACCGTGCCTGGTTCGTCGATAACATCCTGCAAAAAGCCTGGGAACAGTTCAACTGGAGCGAGGATGCCGACATCGCCCTGGTGGCGGTCGGCGGCTACGGGCGCGGCGAGCTGCACCCCTACTCCGACATCGACCTGCTGATTTTGCTGGACAGCGCCGACCATGAGGTTTTCCGCGATTCCATCGAGCGGTTCCTGACACTGCTGTGGGACATCGGCCTGGAGGTCGGCCAGAGCGTGCGCTCGGTGCAGGAATGCGCCGAGGAGGCCCGCGCCGACCTGACGGTGATCACCAACCTGATGGAAAGCCGCACCATCGCCGGCCCCGAGCGCCTGCGCCAGCGCATGCTCGACGTCACCAGCACGGCGCACATGTGGCCGAGCAAGGACTTTTTCCTGGCCAAGCGCGCCGAGCAGAAGGCCCGCCACCACAAGTACAACGACACCGAATACAACCTGGAGCCCAACGTCAAGGGCTCGCCCGGCGGGCTGCGGGACATCCAGACGATCCTATGGGTCGCCCGGCGCCAGTACGGCACGCTGAACCTGCGCGCCCTGGCCGGTGAAGGTTTCCTGGTGGAAAGCGAAAACGCCTTGCTGGCCTCGTCCCAGGAATTCCTGTGGAAGGTCCGCTACGCCCTGCACATGCTGGCCGGGCGCGCCGAAGATCGCCTGCTGTTCGACCATCAGCGCTCCATCGCCAGCCTGTTGGGTTTCGAAGGGCAGGATGCCAAGCAATCCATCGAAAACTTCATGCAGCAGTACTACCGCGTGGTGATGAGCATCGCCCAACTCAGCGAACTGATCATCCAGCACTTCGAGGAAGTCATCCTCGCCCCCGAAGACGAAGAACCGCCGCAGCCGATCAATTCACGTTTCCAACTGCACGACGGCTACATCGAGGCGCGCAACGCCAATGTATTCCGTCGCACGCCGTTCGCCATGCTGGAAATCTTCGTGCTCATGGCCCAGCAACCGGAAATCAAGGGTGTACGCGCCGACACCATTCGCTTGCTGCGGGAAAACCGTCACCTGATCGATGAAGATTTCCGTCACGACATCCGCAACACCAGCCTGTTCATCGAGTTGTTCAAGTGCAAGATCGGCGTGCATCGCAACCTGCGGCGCATGAACCGCTACGGGATTCTCGGGCGTTATCTGCCGGAGTTCGGTTTCATCGTTGGGCAAATGCAGCACGACCTGTTCCACATCTATACGGTCGATGCCCACACCCTGAACCTGATCAAGCACCTGCGTAAGCTCCAGTACACCCAGGTGTCGGAGAAATTCCCGCTGGCCAGCAAGCTCATGGCCAAGTTGCCCAAGCCCGAACTGATCTACATGGCAGGGCTGTATCACGACATCGGCAAGGGTCGTCAAGGCGATCACTCCGAGATTGGCGCGGTGGATGCCGAGGCTTTCTGCCAGCGCCATCAACTGCCGCTGTGGGACAGCCGACTGATCGTCTGGCTGGTGCAGAACCACCTGATGATGTCCACCACCGCCCAGCGCAAGGATTTGTCCGACCCGCAGGTGATCCACGACTTCGCCCAGATCGTCGGCGATGAAACGCGCCTGGACTATCTCTACGTGCTGACTGTGGCCGACATCAACGCCACCAACCCAAGCCTGTGGAACTCCTGGCGCGCCAGCCTGTTGCGCCAGCTCTACACCGAGACCAAGCGCGCCTTGCGCCGCGGCCTGGAAAACCCCGTGGATCGCGAAGAGCAGATCCGTCGCACCCAAAGCGCAGCCCTGGACATCCTGGTGCGCGGTGGCACCGACCCGGACGACGTCGAGCAGCTCTGGTCGCAATTGGGCGATGACTACTTCCTGCGCCATACCGCCGGCGACGTGGCCTGGCACAGCGATGCGATCCTGCAGCAACCGGCCGATGGCGGGCCGCTGGTGCTGATCAAGGAAACCACCCAGCGCGAGTTCGAGGGCGGCACGCAGATCTTCATCTACGCCCCGGACCAGCACGACTTCTTCGCCGTGACCGTGGCAGCGATGGACCAGCTCAACCTCAACATCCATGACGCCCGGGTCATTACCTCGAGCAGCCAGTTCACCCTCGACACCTACATCGTGCTCGACACCGACGGCGACTCGATTGGCGACAACCCGGCGCGGGTCAAGCAGATTCGCGATGGCCTGACCGAAGCCCTGCGCAACCCGGCGGACTACCCGACCATCATCCAGCGCCGGGTGCCGCGCCAGCTCAAGCATTTTGCGTTTGCCCCACAGGTGACGATCCACAACGACGCCCAGCGCCAGGTCACCGTCCTGGAACTCAGCGCCCCGGACCGCCCGGGCCTGCTGGCGCGAATCGGCCATATTTTCCTGGAGTTCGACCTGTCGCTGCAAAACGCGAAGATCGCCACCCTCGGCGAACGGGTGGAAGACGTCTTCTTCATCACCGACGCACATAACCAGCCGCTGTCCGATCCGCAGCTGTGCAGCCGCTTGCAGGAAGCGATCGTGCAGCATTTGAGCGTCAACCAGGAACCCGATGCTCACATGACACGAATCAGCATCTGAACGAACAAATTCCCCCTGTGGGAGCGGGCTTGCTCGCTCCCACATTGAACGAGGCCCTTGATGAACAACGCTTTGAACCAGTTGCAGCCCTACCCGTTCGAAAAGCTCCGCGCCTTGCTTGGCAGCGTCACGCCCAGCCCGGACAAGCGCCCGATCGCCCTGTCCATCGGCGAACCCAAGCATCGCTCGCCCAGCTTCGTGGCTGAAGCCCTGGCCAGCAATCTGGAAAAAATGGCCGTGTACCCGACCACCCTCGGCATCCCGGAATTGCGTGAGGCCATCACTGGTTGGTGCGAGCGTCGCTTCAACGTGCCGAACGGCTGGCTAGACCCGGCGCGCCACGTGCTGCCGGTCAATGGCACCCGTGAAGCCTTGTTCGCCTTCACCCAGACCGTGGTCAACCGTGGCGACGATGCCCTGGTGGTCAGCCCAAACCCGTTCTACCAGATCTACGAAGGCGCGGCGTTCCTGGCCGGGGCCAAGCCGCACTACCTGCCGTGCCTGGACGAAAACGGCTTCAATCCGGATTTCGATGCCGTCTCACCCGACATCTGGAAGCGCTGCCAGATCCTGTTCCTGTGCTCCCCTGGCAACCCGACCGGCGCGCTGATCCCGGTGGACGTGCTGAAAAAACTCATCGCCCTGGCTGACGAACATGACTTTGTCATCGCGGCGGACGAGTGCTACAGCGAACTGTACTTCGACGAACAGACCCCGCCGCCGGGGCTGCTCAGCGCCTGCGTCGAACTCGGTCGCAAGGATTTCAAGCGCTGCGTGGTGTTCCACAGCCTGTCCAAACGCTCCAACCTGCCAGGCTTGCGCTCCGGTTTCGTCGCTGGCGACGCGGACATCCTCAAGGGTTTCCTGCTGTACCGCACATACCACGGCTGCGCCATGCCGGTTCAGACCCAACTGGCGAGCATCGCGGCGTGGAACGATGAAGTCCATGTACGGGCCAACCGTGCGCTGTACCGGGAAAAATTCGACGCCGTGCTGGAAATCCTCAGCCCGGTGCTGGACGTGCAACGTCCCGATGGCAGTTTCTACCTGTGGCCAAACGTGGCCGGCGATGATGCAGCGTTCTGCCGCGACCTGTTCGAACAGGAACACGTGACCGTGGTGCCGGGTTCCTACCTGTCCCGCGAAGTGGATGGCGTCAACCCGGGTGCCGGGCGCGTGCGCATGGCCCTGGTCGCGCCGCTAGCTGAATGCGTGGAAGCGGCGGAGCGGATTCGCGCGTTTATCCAGCGTCGGGGTTGATGGCTGTATCGGACTGAAGTGGACCGCTGTTGTGGCGAGGGAGCTTGCTCCCGCTGGGCTGCGCAGCGGCCCCAACAGCAACATCCGTACCGACCACCACCTCCCCCTGTACAAATCCTCAGTGATGCCTGGGTTGCGCAATGCACCTATTTCGGTACACTTCATTCATGGTTGATATTGCCCCAATACTGAACGTACGTTTTTTCCGCACAGACGCTGGGAATGAACCCGTTCGCGAATGGTTGACTGACCTGCCTCGCGAGCACAGACGGATGATCGGGACCGACATCAAGACTGTTCAGATTGGTTGGCCAATAGGTATGCCGGTGGTTCGCAAACTGGACACCGGGCTGTGGGAGGTCAGGATTGACCTTGGAGATACCATTGCCCGTGTTCTCTTCACCGTGGTGGGCTCCGATATGGTTCTACTCCACGGTTTCATCAAGAAAAGTCAAAAAACGCCAGCCACCGACATGGCAACCGCCAAGCAGCGCAAAGCAAGATTATGAGGTACCGCAAATGAACAAGCATATTGGATCGGATTTTGACGATTTCCTCGCCGAGCAAGGCATCGCCGAAGAAGTTTCCGCCGCTGCGCTCAAACGCGTTATTGCCTGGCAGATTGCCGAAGCCATGAAGCTTCAGAAAGTGACCAAAAAGGCCTTGGCACAACGGATGCACACCAGTCGCACCGCTGTTGATCGTGCGCTGGATCAGAACGATGCAGGAATGACGCTGGCAACGCTTGCCAGCGCGGCGCGTGCGCTGGGTCAGAGGGTGGAAGTACGGTTGGTGCCTGAGCAGGAAGAGGCTCACGCATAAATGCTGTTGTGGCGAGGGGATTTATCCCCGCTGGGCTGCGAAGCGGCCCCAAAGCAGTCCACTCAATTTACCTGACACACAGGGTTGTCAGGTTTTGGGGGCGCTTCGCGCCCCAGCGGGAGCAAGCTCCCTCGCCACAGGGGCTTGGTGTCGATTGGCATATTTGTGAACGACACAAATCCCCTGTGGGAGCGAGCTTGCTCGCGATGAGGCCGGCGCTTATTGCATCAAGTCCGCAGCTCTACCCGATCCAAAGCCTTGTTCGCCAACAACGTCCCCAACTCGATCATCTGCGCCACTCCCAATGCTACATGCCGCCGCGAGCCGTCCAGGTCAAACGCCAGGTCGCTGAGCATCGCATTGGCCGAAGCCAGGGTTTCGCTGAGGTTGGCCAATAAGGCTTCGGTATCGACACTGTCCACCACCGTGAACATCTGCGCCGAGGGCTTGGGGGCTGACTCGCTATCGTCAGGCTTGAGGTAATGATCCAGCGCACGATCAGCGGCTTCTTGCAGCTTTTCGGGGGCGTAGTCGCCGTAGGGGAACGTGGAGGCTGGCTTTGGAGGATTCGGTGTCTCTTTGATCATGTCATTGCTCCTAGGGGAATTAGAAGCCGCCACCGAGTCTTCTCACGGACTGGAGGGTGGCAGCCGTACGCGGGGTGAGAATCCGAGTCCCTAGAAGCCCGGCCATGCCGAAGCATGCCCGCGCACGGCCGCCATAACACAATGCCCAGACGAAAAGCGCCTGCACTTTATATGGTCGGCGCCTGCGCGCCTACTAGGGGAAATCGGATTCTCACGTCCGATCGCTGATTTGGCAGCGACACCCAAAGGCTAGAGCCCTCGCTTCCGACGGACAACCTTAAAAACTTGTCGGAAACTTCGGTGCGTCTGACAGACCACCATCCCTGTGGCGAGGGAGCTTGCTCCCGCTGGGCTGCGCAGCGGCCCCAAAGCGGTCAACTCAATTTACCTGACATACCGGGCTGTCAGTTTTTGGGTGCGCTTCGCGCCCCAGCGGGAGCAAGCTCCCTCGCCACAATTAGCTTTGCGCAATGGCCTCTATTTCCCCAACCCCAAATTCGCCTCCGCCAGATCCAACTCCCCCAGCACCTCACGCAGCACATCATCGCCAATTTGGTGATGACGACTCAGACGATATAACTCCAGCCGCTGCGCCCGAAAAGCCTTCAGGCGCAGCCGGCGCTCCAGCAGGTCCATCTCGAGTGCCAGCGCCTGGGCTTCGGCGGAGTCGTTGAACACGTCCAACTGATGACGATACTCGGACATCAACCGCGCCTTGACCTCGGCCGCCAGCGCCGCCTGGGCGGCATCCGGCGTACTGGCAGGCTCGGTCGGTTCCTCCACTTCCAGCGCATGGATCGCCGCTTCAGCGGTCTTGCGCCAAGCATCGCGGACCTCGGTGCGACGTTTGTCATCGGGGCTCCTCTCGATGCCCCGTAGCAACAATGGCAAGGCGATGCACGCCGCGATCAACGACAACAGAATCACACCGGCAGCAATGAAGATCAGCAAGTCCCGCTCGGGAAAGGCCTCTCCGGCGCTCAACAGCAATGGCACCGATAGCACGCCCGCCAGCGTCACCGCACCGCGCACCCCGCCGAAGGTCAACAGCCAGCAGGAACGTGCGTTCGGCACCAGGATCAGCTCACCCTTGCCACGCCAGCGTCGCAACAGCCCCGACAGACGCCAGATGCTTTGCACCCAGACAAACCGCAGCACCAGCAACACCAGGAAAATCGCCACCACCTCCACGCAGCGGTAGAACAGCGTTGGCCACAGCGTCGTCTCGTGGCTGGTCACCGCCTTGATGATGTCCGGCAGTTGCAAGCCCAGCAGCAGGAAGATCAAGCCATTGAAGGCAAACTCCAACAGCGACCAGACACTGCGATTGAGCAGCCGCGTGCCGGTCTGGCGCGGCAGCAGGTCGAGCCAGCTCTGCATCATCCCCGCTGCCACCGCCGAGAGAATCCCCGAGGCGCCCAAGCGCTCAGCCAGCACATAGGCCGCGAACGGCAGCAGCAACATGAACACCACATGGGTAGCCGGGTCGTCCCAGCCCCGGGCAATCATCCAGGCCCGCAGCCGCCCCAACAACCAGCTCAAGGCCACGCCGACCAACAGGCCGCCAACCGCCACCAGCACGAATGTCAGGCTCGCGCCCGCCAGGGAAAATACCCCGGTGATAGCCGCCGCCAAGGCGAACTTGAAGGTCACCAGGCCCGACGCATCGTTCATCAGCGCCTCGCCCTGGAGCATGTGCATCAGCGGCCCGGGCAAACGGTCCCGGGCAATCGCCGAGACCGCCACGGCGTCGGTCGGTGACAGGACAGCCGCCAGGGCGAAGGCCACCGGCAGCGGGATACTCGGCAGCAGCCAATGAATGAAATAGCCGGCGCCCACCACCGTGAACAACACCAGGCCCACCGCCAACGTCAGGATCGGCCCTCGCAGGCGCCACAACTCACGCTTGGGCATGCGCCAGCCATCGGAGAACAGCAACGGTGGCAGGAAGAGAAACAGGAACAGTTCGGGATCGAGGGCCACGTGCAAGCCCAGGGACGGCCAGGCCAGCAGCGCACCCGCGCCGATCTGCACCAGGGGCAACGGTAATGGGACCAACCGTCCGAGCAGGCGCGAAACGCCCACCAGCATCAACAGGATCAGGACGGTATAGGCGCTTTGCATAACGGACTTCCAATGACAGCCATATACATCTGCGGCAACCGCTGGCCGGTGAAGTGCCATATTAACTGCCAAGGTGAACCGTTGCCGTTGCACATTGGTCGCACCTCAGCGGCATCAATGCGCAGTCGTCCCTTGGCCGCTCCTGACCTCCACGCGGCAGGAGCGACCGCGGATTATCGGAAGCTAAACAGCTCGCTCAGCGGCACTGAGCGTTGAGCGGGCCGAGACAAAATCGACGTCGTCACCCTCATTGTCGCTATCTTCCCCGATCTGTTCGGCCGTCGACATTTCGACCAAGGGCAACATTCCCTGCAGCTCATCTGGATGAGCGGGACCGGCGGATAGCCTGTCCAATGCGGCAGAGGCCTTGTCCGCCAACGGCTGGGTCATCACTCCCGTTGTCACCCAGGCGGCGAGCACCGGGGCCATCGTGGCCGTAACCGTCGCCTTACCAGCCGCCGCAACACCCGCAGGCGAAATCCCGGCGCTCCTGGCTGCGTTGACAGCGGCGGTCTGCGCCATACCGATCGCAGTAATACCACCGGCCAACGCTCCGAGACCACTGACCAAACCTGTCGGCGTAACCAAGGCTTGCAACGATTTGCTGCCATCACGCATCGCGTCCAGCGGCAGGCTGCCGACTCGCTTCGCAATGCCCATCGCAGCACTCCCTACGCCATAATTCTTGAGGTCTTTGTAACGCTGATGCCAGTCTTGACGCCCCAACAGGTATTCCGGGCCAATCCGGTGTTTCGATTTATCGATGGAATGTTGCAGGTCATAGGCAGCCATGCCTGAAAGCGGAGAACCGACGGCAGCTATCACAGAGTCCACCTTGCTGCCCGTTTGCGCATCAACGGTCTTCGTCACGACGGGTTGGATGACCGTGCGCAACACGTTTCGCGCGGAGAAGGTCTGGAAAGTCAGGCTGCCTTCAATAGCCTGAGTCGTCAGGCTCGGCTTCACCGCCTGGGCGGCTTCCTGCATGACCGGCTCCAGATCGGCATTTTCGGCCACCAGCCACTGGGTGTCGCTGGTGGCGCGCTTGATCAGGCCATTGCCGACCGTGTCGGCGGCGCTGCTGACCAGGCCGGCAATCGCCGACAGCGCCAACGGCGCGGTAATCGAGCCATTGCCGGTCACCGCCGGGGCGAAGTCCAGCGCGATGGACGCCGCGCCGAAGGGAACCGAACGAAGGAATCCAACGGTGTCATGGGCCGCGCGATCCAGCCGCGAGCCTTTGGTCAGCACGGCATCGACGCTTTCCGCGGTTTCCCCGTCATTGGCCAAGGTACGTGAACGATCGTCGATCAGTGCTTCGAAGGCCTCGCGATTGGCACCGTTTATATGCGGCTCGAATACCCGGGTGAGCTGGGCCTTGATTGCACCAGTCCGATTTGCCAGGTCCTGTGCAGCCGTGACAGGGCCGATCGGGATGGATGCAGCGGTCCCGGTAGTCGATGTCGTTGAATGGGACGGGAGCGTCTCTTCAGTCTGAAGCGTCAGTGGATGGGGCGGTGTCAGGGAGATGGAATCCATGGGCGGGTCTCATGTGCGAAAAAAAGTGCCGGGTTTACCTGTGCTGTGTGGTCACCTCTTTCCTATCGGTTCCGCCTCGTCCGATCCGTCGCGACAGTCAAGGCACTGAAAGGAACGACGTGGCATAATCGTCCGCTGATTTTCAGGACGATACCGGGAACGTTTTGGGGGAGCATTCATGCCCAAGGAAAACAAGCACTTACAGCTTTTCGGCATCAAAGCCTGCGATACGATGAAAAAAGCGCGTACCTGGCTCGATGAGCACGCTGTACGCTACGACTTTCACGATTACAAGACCGCCGGCATCGACCGTGAGCACCTGACCCAATGGTGCAACGAGCATGGCTGGCAAGTGGTGTTGAACCGTGCCGGTACGACCTTTCGCAAACTCGACGACGAACGCAAAGCCGATCTCGACCAGACGAAAGCCATCGAACTGATGCTCGCCCAACCCTCGATGATCAAGCGCCCGGTGCTCGATCTCGGTGACCGAACCCTGATTGGCTTCAAGCCAGATATCTATGCGGCAGAAATCAAGTAAACCTGCCCAGTCCATTTTGTAGAGGTAATTTCATGTCCACTACCCTGTTCAGCCTGGCCTTCGGTGTCGGCACTCAAAACCGTCAAGGCGCCTGGCTGGAAGTGTTCTACGCACAGCCATTGCTCAACCCGTCGGCTGACATCATCAAGGCCATCGCGCCGATCCTCGGCTACAGCGAAGGCAACCAGGCCATCACCTTCACCACCACCCAGGCCTCGCAACTGGCTGAAGCCCTCAAGGGCGTCGATGCCGCACAGGCTGCCCTGCTGACCCGTCTGGCTGAAAGCCACAAGCCGCTGGTCGCCACCCTGCTGGCCGAAGATGCCCAACTGAGCTCCACCCCTGAGGCCTACCTCAAGCTGCACCTGCTGTCCCATCGCCTGGTCAAGCCCCACGGCCTGAACCTGGCTGGCATCTTCCCGCTGCTGCCGAACGTGGCCTGGACCAGCCAAGGCGCGATCGACCTGGCCGAACTGGCCGAGCACCAGCTCGAAGCCCGCCTGCGTGGCGAACTGCTGGAAGTGTTCTCGGTGGACAAGTTCCCGAAAATGACCGACTACGTGGTCCCGGCCGGCGTGCGTATCGCCGATGCCGCGCGGATCCGCCTGGGCGCCTACGTGGGCGAAGGCACCACCGTGATGCACGAAGGTTTCGTTAACTTCAACGCCGGCACCGAAGGCCCGGGCATGATCGAAGGCCGCGTATCGGCGGGTGTGTTCGTCGGCAAGGGCTCGGACCTGGGCGGCGGTTGCTCCACCATGGGCACCCTGTCGGGCGGCGGCAACATCGTGATCAAGGTCGGCGAAGGCTGCCTGATCGGCGCCAACGCCGGCATCGGTATCCCGCTGGGCGACCGCAACACCGTGGAGTCGGGCCTGTATGTGACCGCCGGCACCAAAGTGAAGCTGCTGGACGAAAACAACCAACTGGTCAAAGTGGTCAAGGCCCGCGACTTGGCTGGCCAGCCCGACCTGTTGTTCCGCCGCAATTCCGAGACCGGCGCGGTGGAATGCAAGACGCACAAGTCGGCCATCGAGCTGAACGAAGCACTGCACGCTCACAACTAAGCGTCACACCACCACCTGTGGGAGCGAGCCTTTGTGGGAGCTGAGCTTGCTCGCGATGAACGATGACGCGGTCTTGCAGTTGAACCGTGTCGCTGCCATCGCGAGCAAGCTTGGCTCCCACAAAAAAAGCCCGCTCCCACAGGGTCCGGCGTCATTCCAGCAGGGCCCGAAAGCATGTTGATTCCCTCCCCCTGGCGCACCGACTTCCCGGCCATCGCCGCCCTGCAACGGCAAGGCCAGACCTACCTGGACAGCGCCGCCACCACGCAAAAACCTCAAGCACTGCTGGACGCCCTGACGCATTACTACGCCAACGGCGCGGCCAACGTGCACCGTGCGCAACATTTGCCGGGGGCCCATGCCACCCAGGCGTTCGAGGACAGCCGCCTAAAGGCTTCGCAATGGCTCAATGCCGGAAGCTGCGGGCAAGTCGTCTTCACCCACGGGGCGACGTCTGCGCTGAATCTGCTGGCCTATGGCCTGGAACATTTGTTCAACCCGGGCGACGAGATCGTCATCAGCGCCCTGGAACACCACGCCAACCTGCTGCCGTGGCAGCAATTGGCCGAGCGTCGTTCGTTGACCCTGGTGGTGTTGCCACTGGACGCCGACGGGGTGATCGACCCTGGCGCCGCCGCCGAACTGATCGGCCCGCGTACGCGCTTGCTGGCGGTGAGCCAGTTATCCAATGTGCTGGGGGCCTGGCAGCCAGTGCCGGCGCTGCTGGCGCTGGCCAAGGCCCAAGGCGCCTTGACGGTGATCGACGGCGCCCAAGGCGTGGTCCATGGTCGCCATGACGTGGAGGCACTGGGCTGCGACTTTTATGTGTTTTCCAGCCACAAACTTTACGGCCCCGACGGGCTGGGCGTGCTGTTTGGCCGCACCGAAGCCCTTGGCAACCTGCGTCATTGGCAATTCGGCGGCGAAATGGTGCAACAGGCCGATTACCACAGCGCCACCTTCCGCCCGGCGCCGCTGGGCTTCGAAGCCGGCACGCCGCCAATTGCCAGCGTGATCGGGCTGGGGGCAACCCTGGGTTACCTGTCCGACCTCGATCCGCAGGCGGTCATCGACCACGAGGCGGCGCTGCACGACTACCTGCTCCATGGCCTGCGGGCCCGCAACGGCGTGCGCCTGGTGGGCAACCCGCGCCTGGCCTTGGTCAGCTTCGTGGTCGAAGGCATCCACAACGCCGACTTGGCCCACCTGCTGACCGAGCAAGGCATCGCCGTGCGCGCCGGGCATCACTGCGCCATGCCGCTGTTCAAGCACCTGAAACTGTCCGGGGCGATCCGCGTGTCGCTGGCGCTGTACAACGACTCCGCCGACATCGAACGCTTCTTCGACGCCCTCGACCAGGCCTTGGAGATGTTGCGATGAACCTGCCCGCCGAGGCTGCCACAGCGCTGCAGATTTTCCAGGACGCGTCAGGTTGGGAACAACGGGCCCGGCTGCTGATGCAATGGGGCGAGCGTTTGCCGCCCCTGAGCGACGAGGACAAGTGCGAAGCCAACCTTGTTCACGGCTGTGAAAGCCAGGTGTGGTTGGTGGGTCGCTTGCACGACGGGCACTGGCAGTTTTCCGCCAGCAGCGATGCGCGGTTGATCCGTGGGCTGGTGGCGTTGCTGCTGGCGCGGGTCAACGGGTTGTCCGCCGAGGCGTTGCAGCAGGTGGATCTACCAGATTGGTTCAACCGGTTGGGATTGTCGCGGCAGCTGTCGCCGTCCCGTAGCAATGGCTTGAATGCGGTGTTGAAGCGGATGTTTGAGTTGACCCGCCAATGATTGTGGCGAGGGAGCTTGCTCCCGCTCGGCTGCGAAGCAGCCGCCTTGGATTCAGCATGATTGACGCCGCCAATGGGGGGCCGCTTCGCGGCCCAGCGGGAGCAAGCTCCCTCGCCACAAAAGCGCTCACTGCCCAGGCTTGACCCTGTCAGCCGGTCGCCGCACTCCGGCCACAATCTTATCCACAGCCTTGGTCGCCGCGACCATGCCAAACGTCGCCGTGACCATCATCACCGCGCCAAACCCACCGGCGCAGTCGAGCTTGACGCCGTCGCCGACAAAACTTTTCTGCAGGCAAATGCTGCCGTCCGGTTTCGGGTAGCGCAGTTGTTCGGTGGAGAACACGCAAGGCACGCTGTAGTGGCGGGTCACGGTGCGGGAAAAGCCGTAGTCGCGGCGCAAGGTGGAACGTACCTTGGAGGCCAGTGGATCGTTGAACGTGCGGTTCAAGTCGCAGACCTGGATCAGCGTCGGGTCGATCTGCCCGCCCGCGCCACCGGTGGTGATGATCTGGATCTTGCGGCGCTTGCACCAGGCGATCAGCGCAGCCTTGGCGTTGACGCTGTCGATGCAGTCGATCACGCAGTCAATGTTCGGTGTGATGTATTCGGCCATGGTGTCGCGGGTGACAAAGTCGGCCACCGCATGCACCGTGCAATCGGGGTTGATCCCGCGCAGCCGCTCGGCCATGACCTCGACCTTGGGCTTGCCGACGGTGCTGTCCAGTGCGTGCAACTGACGGTTGGCGTTGCTGACGCAAACATCGTCCAGGTCGAATAGCGAGATCTCGCCCACGCCGCAACGGGCGATGGCTTCCGCCGCCCAGGAGCCGACACCGCCCACCCCGACAATTGCCACATGGGCCGCCCGCAGGCGCGCCAGGCCTTCGATGCCATATAAACGGGCGATGCCGGCAAACCGTGGATCTTCTGTACTCATGACCATTACCCCAAAAACCGGCGCGCATTATAGGGCTTTGCTGGAGCAAATTAAGCAAAACCTCTGTGGGAGCGAGCTTGCTCGCGATGGCGGTGTATCAGTCGACATCGATGCTGGCTGATCTGACGCCATCGCGAGCAAGCTCGCTCCCACAGGTTTTGTGTTCCACCTGTCCCGCACCAGGGGCCCATGGTGGTCGTTTTGCTATAAGATAACTGCCATTTTGCGCGAGCCTGCCCGCGCCTGTACAAGCCTTGCGTCCATTCTATATTTCCGGAGCTTCCATGACGGCCCACGCCGACCTCTCGCCGACCCTGCAACTCGCCTGCGATCTGATCCGCCGTCCGTCCGTGACGCCGGTGGATGCCGATTGCCAGAAACTGATGATGCAACGCCTGGGCGACGCCGGTTTCAAGCTCGAGCCGATGCGCATCGAGGATGTGGATAACTTCTGGGCCAGCCACGGCAAGCATGACGGCCCGGTGCTGTGCTTCGCCGGGCACACCGACGTGGTGCCGACCGGTCCGGTGCAGGCCTGGCAGCTCGACCCGTTCGATGCGGTCATCGACGAACAGGGCATGCTCTGCGGCCGTGGCGCGGCGGACATGAAAGGCAGCCTGGCGGCGATGGTCGTGGCAGCCGAACGGTTCGTCGCCGACTACCCGGACCACAAGGGCTCGCTGACCTTCCTGATCACCAGCGATGAAGAAGGCCCGGCCCACCACGGCACCAAGGCCGTGATCGAGCGCCTCAAGGCCCGTCAGGAACGACTGGACTGGTGCATCGTCGGCGAACCGTCGAGCACCACGCTGGTGGGCGACGTGGTCAAGAATGGCCGGCGCGGTTCCCTCGGCGCGAAGTTGACCGTGCGCGGCAAACAAGGCCACGTGGCTTATCCACACCTGGCGAAAAACCCGATCCACCTGGCCGCTCCAGCGTTGGCAGAATTGGCCGCCGAGCATTGGGACCACGGCAACGACTTCTTCCCGCCCACCAGTTTCCAGATCTCCAACCTCAACGCCGGCACCGGCGCGACCAACGTGATCCCCGGTGACCTGGTGGCGGTGTTCAACTTCCGTTTCTCCACCGAGTCCACCGTCGAAGGCCTGCAACAGCGCGTCGCCGACATCCTCGACAAGCACCAGTTGGACTGGCACATCGACTGGGCGCTGTCTGGCCTGCCGTTCCTCACCGAACCCGGTGCGCTGCTCGACGCCGTATCGTCGAGCATCAAGGACGTTACCGGCCGGGAGACCCAGGCGTCCACCAGCGGCGGCACGTCCGACGGTCGCTTCATCGCCACCATGGGTACGCAAGTGGTGGAACTGGGGCCGGTCAACGCGACCATCCACCAGGTCAACGAACGCGTACTGGCCGCCGATCTCGACGTACTGACCGAGATCTACTACAAGACGCTGATCAAGTTGCTCGCCTGATGCTCGCCTGCCCTATTTGCAGTGAACCGCTGAACGCGGTGGACAACGGCGTGGTGTGCCCGGCCGGCCACCGCTTCGACCGCGCGCGGCAGGGTTACCTGAACCTGCTGCCGGTGCAGCACAAGAACAGCCGCGACCCCGGCGACAACCAGGCGATGGTCGAAGCCCGGCGCAACTTCCTCAACGCCGGGCATTACGCCCCGGTCGCCCGGCGCCTAGCGGAACTGGCCGCCGAACGCGCGCCCGGACGCTGGCTGGATATTGGTTGTGGCGAGGGCTACTACACCGCGCAGATCGCTGAAGCGTTGCCCTACGCCGATGGCTATGCCCTGGACATTTCCCGAGAAGCGGTCAAGCGCGCCTGCAAACGCAATCCGCATCTGACCTGGTTGATCGCCAGCATGGCCCGGGTGCCGCTGGCGGACGGCTGCTGCCAGTTCCTGGCCAGCGTGTTCAGTCCGCTGGACTGGCAGGAGGCCAAGCGCTTGCTCAGCCCCGGCGGCGGCCTGATGAAAGTCGGCCCCACCGCCGGCCACCTGATGGAATTGCGCGAGCGCCTGTACGACGAAGTGCGCGAATACATCGACGACAAGCACCTGGCCCTGGTGCCGCCGGGCATGGTGCTGGATCACAGTGAAACCCTCGAATTCAAGCTGACGCTCGCCAATGGCCAGGACCGCGCCAATCTGCTGGCCATGACGCCCCACGGCTGGCGCGCCAGTGCCGAACGCCGTGCCAGCGTGATCGAGCAGGCCGAGCCGTTCCAGGTCACGGTGTCGATGCGCTACGATTATTTCGTTCTTCAATAACCTTTTGATTCCGGGCCCGGGCAACCGCTCGGGCCCCGTTAAATCCGCGAATGGATTTTTCAAGACCGCAGCGAGGATATCCATGCGCCAACCCGATATCGAGATTTACCTCAAAGACGCCGACGTCGACCACAAGGCCATCGCCGCCTGGCTCGGCCAGGCCCTGGGCCCGTGCAGCGACTGGGTCCAGAAAGGCCAGACCTACAAGTGCAAGGCCGGCAACATCCCGGTGACCTGGCTGCCCAAGGCCGTGGGCAAATGGAACAGCCTGTACCTGGAAAGTGACCAGACCCCGTGGGAAGACGACATCGCCTGCGCCCGCGCCGCCTTCGCCGCACTGAACGTCGAAGTGCGCTGCGCGCCTGGGTCATGGGTCGAGGAAGAAGGCGAGGAATCGGCGGATCGCTGGATTCGCATCAGTGCCGACGGGGAAGAAGAGATTACCTGGAAGACGGCGTGACGCTGACTTCCAGCCCACCGAAGAGCCAATGTGGGAGCGAGCTTGCTCACGATAGCGGCAGATCAGCCAGACTAGAAGTGACTGACACACCGCTATCGCGAGCAAGCTCGCTCCCGCAATGGGTTTTGTGTAGCCAGTGAATGCGGTTTACAACCCCACCACATCCTCAGCCTGCAGGCCTTTCTGGCCTTCCACGACGGCGTATTCGACCTGCTGGCCTTCGGTCAGGGAACGGTGGCCTTCACCGCGGATGGCGCGGTAATGCACGAACACATCCGCCCCACCTTCGCGTTGGATGAAGCCGTAACCCTTGGCGTCGTTGAACCACTTCACACTGCCGGTTTCCCGTGCTGCCATGATGCTCACTCCCATTTTTATCTTATAAGTCGGCTTTTCGATGGAAAGCCGTACGAACTTTCACCACCGTCAGGCCGTCCATGGGGAGGCCGGGTAGCAACCTGGCGAGTATATGACACCCGGAAAAACTCTCAACTGACTTTACTTCGGCGCTTTTTTGCCGATTTTCGATGAATCCGGCACACTAGCGAGCCCGAGCAGCCGCTCGGTTTTATTCACTCATGCAGAAGCCGTATGACCCGCTCCCCGTTCCGCCGTCTTGTGTTTGGCACCCTGCGCCGACTGTTGTACCTCTGGGTTCGCTCAGAGACGATCAACCAGTCGTCCTTCACCCTCAACCTCGACCGCAGTCGTCCGGTGTTCTACGTCCTGCAAGATCCTTCGCTCACTGACCTGGCGGTGCTCGACACCGAATGCACCAAGGCCGGCCTGCCCCGTCCGGTGCTGCCGGTCTCGGTGGGTAACCTGCTGGAGCCGGCGGCGTTTTTCTACCTGACGCCGGCGCCGGACTGGATCGGGCGCCAGGACAAGCGCGGTGCGCCGCCCACCCTGACGCGGCTGGTCAACGCCCTGACCCACAATGCCGCCGAAGACGCGCAGATCATCCCGGTCAGCGTGTTCTGGGGCCAGTCGCCCGACAGCGAGTCCAGCCCCTGGAAGCTGTTGTTCGCCGACAGTTGGGCCGTCACCGGGCGCCTGCGTCGCCTGTTGAGCATCATGATCCTGGGGCGCAAGACCCGCGTGCAGTTCTCCGCGCCGATCCACCTGCGCGAGCTGATCGAGCATGACAAGGGCCACGAACGCACCGTGCGCATGGCCCAACGGATCCTGCGGGTGCACTTTCGCAACCTGAAGGCCGCGGTCATCGGCCCCGACATTTCCCATCGGCGCAACCTGGTCAAGGGCCTGCTGAACCAGCCGCTGGTCAAGCAGGCGATTATCGACGAGGCCGAGCGGGAAAAGATCACCCCGGAAAAAGCCAAGGCCCAGGCCCTGCGCTATGGCAACGAAATCGCCTCGGACTACACCTACACCGCGATCCGCTTTCTGGAAGTGGTGCTCAGCTGGTTCTGGAACAAGATCTACGACGGCATCAAGGTCAACCACATCGAAGGTGTGCAAAACGTTGCCCAGGGCCACGAAGTCATCTACGTGCCGTGCCACCGCAGCCACATCGACTACTTGCTGCTGTCGTACCTGTTGTTTCGCAACGGCCTGACGCCGCCGCACATCGCCGCCGGCATCAACCTCAACATGCCGGTGATCGGTGGCCTGCTGCGCCGTGGCGGGGCGTTCTTCATGCGTCGCACCTTCAAGGGCAACCCGCTCTACACCGCCGTGTTCAACGAATACCTGCACACGCTGTTCACCAAAGGTTTCCCGGTGGAGTACTTCGTCGAGGGTGGGCGTTCGCGCACCGGGCGCATGCTGCAACCCAAGACCGGCATGCTCGCCATCACCCTGCGCAGTTTCCTGCGTTCATCGCGCATGCCCATCGTGTTCGTGCCGGTCTACATCGGTTATGAGCGCGTACTGGAAGGCCGCACCTACCTGGGCGAACTGCGTGGGGCCAGCAAGAAAAAAGAATCGATCTTCGACATCTTCAAGGTCATCGGCGCCCTCAAGCAACGCTTCGGCCAGGTGGCGGTGAACTTCGGTGAACCGATCAAGCTGGCGGAATTCCTCGACGTCGAACAACCGGGTTGGCGCCAACAGGAGCTGGGCCCGCAGTTCAAGCCGGCCTGGCTCAACGCGACCACCCACCGCCTCGGCGAGCGCGTGGCCCGGCACCTGAACGAAGCCGCTGCGATCAACCCGGTCAACCTGGTCGCCCTGGCGCTGCTGTCCACCAGCCGCCTGGCCCTGGACGACCGCGCCATGGCCCGGGTGCTGGACCTGTACCTGGCGTTGCTGCGCAAGGTCCCGTACTCGCCCCACACCACCCTGCCCGAAGGCGATGGCCGGGTGCTGATCGAACATGTAAAAGGCATGGACCTGCTGTCGGAACAGAGCGATGCCCTGGGCAAGATTCTGTACCTGGATGAGCAGAACGCGGTACTGATGACCTACTACCGCAACAACGTCCTGCACATCTTCGCGCTGCCGGCGTTGCTGGCGAGCTTCTTCCAGAGCAGCTCGCGCATGAGTCGCGAGCAGATCCTGCGCTACACCCATGCGTTGTACCCGTACCTGCAATCGGAATTGTTCATTCGCTGGTCGCTGGAAGAACTGGACGGCGTGGTCGACCAGTGGCTTGAAGCATTCGTCGAACAAGGGCTGCTGCGTTTCGAAAAAGACCTGTACCTGCGTCCGGCGCCAAGTTCGCGGCATTTCGTGCTGCTGACCCTGCTGTCAAAAAGCATTGCCCAGACCTTGCAGCGCTTCTACATGACCGTCTCGCTGCTGCTCAACAGCGGCCAGAACAGCGTCAGCGCCGAAGAGCTGGAAGACCTCTGCACCGTCATGGCCCAGCGCCTGTCGATCCTGCATGGCCTGAATGCGCCGGAGTTCTTCGACAAGAGCCTGTTCCGCCACTTCATCCAGACGATGCTCGACCTCGATGTACTGCGCCGCGACGAAGCCGGCAAACTCAGCTACCACGAGCTGCTGGGCGAACTGGCCGAAGGCGCAGCCAAGCGGGTGCTGCCAGCGGAAATTCGCCTGTCGATCCGTCAGGTGGCGCTGCATCGCAGTGACGATGCAGTGGACGTCGCCATCAGCCCCGACAGTTGAAGGTTGCCGATCACTCACCGAGAAACATGGAAGGTTCCGGTGAGTTGATGGGGCAGTCAACGAGTTTACTCCGACACCGCGCAGCGGCTAAGGTGACGTCAAACGAAGAAAAGGCCTACAGAGAACTTTGGAGCAGGCCTCTAGGATGGGTTCACGTCAATGTCGACGTACTGAAAAGGAATTCAGCATGAACATCATCACGTTAACCCTGCAACTGCCCGAAGGCTTTCAACTCCCGGAAGACGCTCGCACCGAAGTCAGTGTGCGAAATGCAGCCGGTGCACAGATCAGCGCCAGCGGCGGCCAGGGCTCCAATGTGGCGCCTAAGGAGCCAGCGGCCCAGCAGCCTTGGCAATATCGCTTTCTTGTCGAGCCCAAGATGACACCCGTAGGGGAGAAACTCTCGGTCAAGGCACAAGCGTACCGAGGCGACACCGCTCTTTTTCTTGAAACCGAACAGGCCTTCACCTGGGATGGCGGCAATCAACACGTTGACATCCCGCTGAGCCTGGCGCCAGCATCGCTGGCTGAAACTGTTCAAGCACCCGCGTTCGGTTCCTGAACCGCGACGTTACGAATGGATGCTTGGACGCAAATCCGCTAAATGCTCATTGACGCCCGTGTGGCTGGCGTCAATGAGCCAGGTGCATCCAATGAAAAAACTAGCTCTGCTTGCATCCATGGCATTACTGGCCGCTTGCCAATCGGCAACGCCCCCCTCCACGACCGTTGCGGCCCTCGATGGCGAAGTGTTCTATCTGCAACGCATTGCCCTGCCACCCAACGCTACCTTGAGCGTGAGCCTGCAGGACGTTTCCCTCGCCGACGCCCCTGCGGTGGTCCTCGATGAGCAGAGCGGCCCGATCAAAGGCCAGGTCCCGCTGCCGTTCCACCTCAGTTATGATCCAACCCAGGTCAAGCCCGGCCACCGTTATGCCGTGAGCGCCCGCATCGAAGTGGACGGCCAGTTGATGTTCATCACCACCGAACAACACACCGTGCAACTCGATGGCAAGGATCCGCAGCCGTTGAAGATTCGCGTCAACGCCGCACGCTGAGTCCTTTTCAAATTCTCTTCAAGGAAGCCCTCATGCTCCGTCCTACTCTCCGTTTCACCGGCCTGTGCGCGGGCCTGCTGATCTGCGCCAATGCCATGGCCCTGTCCTTGGGCGACCTGTCGCAAAAAGACGCCACGGGCGGTCTCAAGGACGCCTTGACCCAAGGCGCGCAGGTGGCGGTCAAGCAACTGGGCACACCCGGCGGCTTCAGCAACAACCCGGATGTGAAAATCGAACTGCCAGGCAAGCTGGGTAAAGTCGCCAGCAAGATGAAGGCCTTCGGCATGGGTGAACAGGTCGATCAACTGGAAACCAGCATGAACCAGGCCGCTGAGGCTGCCGTGGTCCAGGCCCAGCCGATCCTGGTCAATGCCGTGAAGAACATGAGCGTGAGCGACGCCAAGGGCATCTTGAGCGGCGGCAACGACTCGGCCACGCAATACCTGAACAAGAGCAGCCGCGAGCAGATCCGCGCCAAGTTCCTGCCCATCGTCAAGCAAGCCAC
This sequence comes from Pseudomonas sp. NFACC05-1, assembly GCF_900100135.1. Lineage (NCBI taxonomy): Bacteria > Pseudomonadati > Pseudomonadota > Gammaproteobacteria > Pseudomonadales > Pseudomonadaceae > Pseudomonas > Pseudomonas sp. NFACC05-1. Next base: position 30,543 of record NZ_FMTR01000038.1, read on the forward strand.
CGACAAGGTCGGCCTGGCGCAGAAATACAATGCCTTCGCCGGCCAGGCCGCGACCTTCGGTGTGCTGGACACCAAGAGCGCCAACATCGAAAACTACGTGACCGAGCAGGCGCTGGACGGCTTGTTCGAGATGATTGGCAAGCAGGAAGCCACCATTCGCCAGAACCCGGCGGCGGCGGCGACCAGCTTGGCGAAGAAGGTTTTCGGCACCCTCTGAGCCCCAACCCGAACCAACTGAAGGAGCTTGCTCGCGATGAACACACTGCCTAGCTGACAAACCACGATCCCGTGGCGAGGGAGCTTGCTCCCGCTCGGTTGCGCAGCAACCGCAAAAGCTTGGGGCCGCTACGCAGCCCAGCGGGAGCAAGCTCCCTCGCCACAGGTTCGGTGTGCAGCTGCTGATCAGGTTTTCTTGACCCTGAACCAAGCCGCATACAACGCGGGCAAAAACAGCAACGTCAATGCCGTCGCCACGATCAACCCGCCCATGATCGCCACGGCCATCGGGCCGAAGAACAGGCTGCGCGACAGCGGGATCATCGCCAGCACCGCCGCCAGTGCCGTGAGCACAATCGGGCGGAAGCGGCGCACTGTCGCTTCGATGATCGCCTGCCAGGGCGACAGCCCCGCCTTGATGTCCTGTTCGATCTGGTCCACCAGGATCACCGAGTTGCGCATGATCATCCCCGACAGCGCGATCGTACCGAGCATGGCGACAAAACCAAACGGCTGGCGAAACATCAACAGGAACAGCGTGACACCGATCAACCCCAGTGGCGCGGTGAGAAACACCATGGCCGTGCGCGAAAAACTGCGCAGTTGCAGCATCAGCAGGGTCAACACCACCACGATGAACAACGGCACCCCGGCGTTCACCGATTTCTGGCCGCGGGCCGAATCCTCTACCGTACCGCCCACCTCCAGCAGGTAACCGTCCGGCAGTTGCGCACGAATCGGCTCCAGGGTCGGGAAGATCTGCTGCACCAGCGTCGCCGGTTGTTCCTTGCCGTAGATATCGGCCCGTACGGTCACGCTCGGCAAGCGGTTGCGGTGCCAGATCACACCTTCTTCGAAACCGTATTCCAAGGTCGCGATCTGCGACAGGGCAACGCTCTTGCCGTTGTCGGTCGGCACCGCCAGGCTCGGCAGCAACGACAGCTCGGTGCGCTCATGCACCGTGCCACGCAGCAGGATCTCGATCAGTTCGTTATCTTCCCGGTACTGGCTGACGCTGGAGCCGGTAAGGGAGCTGCGCAGGAAGCTTGCCAGGGTGGCCGTGCTCACGCCGAGGGCTCGGGCACGGTCCTGATCGACGTTCAGGTACACCACCTTGCTCGGTTCTTCCCAGTCCAGGTGCACATTGGTCACGTAAGGGTTTTCGCGAACTTTTTCCGCCACTTTGCGCGCCAGGGCGCGAACCTTTTCGATGTGCTCGCCCGTGACGCGGAACTGCACCGGGTAGCCGACCGGCGGGCCGTTTTCCAGGCGAGTGACCCGCGAGCGCAGGGTCGGGAACTGTTCGTTCAGGGTCGCGATCAACCAACTGCGCAAAGGCTCGCGGTCTTCGATGGTCTTGGCCAGCACCACGAACTGGGCAAAGCTGGACGCCGGCAGTTGTTGATCCAGCGGCAGGTAGAAGCGCGGTGAACCGGTGCCGACGTAGGCCACGTAATTGTCGATGCCCGCGTGGTCCTTGAGCAGCGCTTCAAGGCGCTTGACCTGCTCGGCGGTATTGCTCAGGGAGGCGCCTTCCTGCAGCTTCAGGTCGACCATCAGCTCCAGCCGCCCCGATGCCGGGAAGAACTGCTGCGGCACGAAACGGAACAACACCACCGAGCCGACGAACAACAGCACGGTCAGGATGATGACGGTTTTGCGGCGACGTACGCACCACTCCACCATCCGCCGGACACGCTGATAGAACGGCGTGCCGTACGGGTCGGTCTGGCCGTCAGCCGTGCCATGTTTGGCCGCGTGAATTTTCGCCAGGTCCGGCAGGAGCTTTTCCCCCAGGTACGGCACAAACACCACGGCAGCCACCCAGGATGCCAGCAATGCCAGGGTCACGACCTGGAAAATCGAACGGGTGTATTCGCCGGTGCCCGATTGCGCGGTGGCGATTGGCAGGAAGCCGGCCGCGGTGATCAACGTACCGGTGAGCATCGGGAATGCCGTGCTGGTCCAGGCAAAACTGGCGGCCTTGATCCGGTCGAAGCCCTGCTCCATCTTGATCGCCATCATCTCCACCGCGATGATCGCGTCGTCCACCAGCAGCCCCAGCGCCAATACCAGCGCGCCGAGGGAAATCTTGTGCAGGCCGATGCCCAGGTAGTACATCGCGGCAAACGTCATTGCCAGCACCAGCGGGATCGCCAGGGCCACCACCATCCCGGTGCGCAGCCCAAGGGAGAAGAAGCTCACCAGTAACACAATCGTCAGCGCTTCCACCAACACCTGGACGAACTCACCGACCCCGGTCTTCACCGCCGCCGGTTGGTCCGACACCTTGCGCAATTGCATGCCGGCCGGGAGCGTGTTCTGGATCCGGGCAAAATCGACCTCGAGGGCCTTGCCCAGCACCAGGATGTCGCCACCGTCCTTCATGGCCACGGCCAGGCCGATGGCATCTTCACCCATGAAACGCATGCGTGGCGCCGGTGGGTCATTGAACCCCCGGCGCACATCCGCCAGATCACTGATACGGAACGTACGATCGGCGACCCGGATCGGAAAGTTGCGGATCTCTTCCACGGTCTGGAAATTCCCGGAAACCCGTAGCTGCAGTCGCTCGCTGCCGGTCTCGAAGAAGCCAGCGGTCGACACGGCGTTCTGCTCTTCCAAGGCCTGCTGGACAGCCGCCAAGGGCAGGCCGAGGGTCGCCAGCTTCACGTTCGACAACTCGATCCAAATCTTCTCGTCCTGCAAACCGAGCAGTTCGACCTTGCCCACGTCCTTGACCCGTTGCAGCTGGATCTGGATGCGGTCGGCGTAGTCCTTGAGCACGGCGTAGTCGAAGCCGTCACCAGTCAGCGCATAGATGTTGCCGAAGGTGGTGCCGAATTCATCGTTGAAAAATGGCCCTTGGATACCCGGCGGCAAGGTGTGGCGGATGTCACTGATTTTCTTGCGGATCTGGTACCACAGCTCGGGGATCTGTACCGAATGCAGGGAGTCACGGGCCATGAAGGTCACCTGGGACTCGCCCGGACGGGAGAACGAGACGATTCTTTCGTAATCGCCGGTTTCCATCAGCTTCTTTTCGATGCGCTCAGTGACCTGTCGCGAGACTTCCTCGGCCGTGGCGCCCGGCCAGTTGGTGCGGATGACCATGGCCTTGAAGGTGAACGGCGGGTCTTCGCTCTGGCCGAGCTTGGTGTAGGAAAGCGCGCCAACGACGGCCAGCAACAACATCAGGAACAGTACGATCTGGCGGTTGCGCAGCGCCCATTCGGAAAGATTGAAACCCATCGGGGATTACTCCTTGGCCGTCAGATTGACCACGCGGTTGGAGCGATCCACCGGCCGCACCTGCTGGCCGTCGAGGAGCACATGCACGCCGGCCGCCACCACCCAATCATCGGGGCTGAGGCCTTCCAGCACCGGAACAGTCTTTTCGCCGAAGGCGCCGACCCGCACCGGGACTTTCTTCAGGGTGTTGTTGGCGTTGACTACCCAGACATAGGTCGCGCCATTTTCAGCCGTCAAAGCCGACAAGGGCACCGACAGCGGCACCTTGTCGGCGGTCTGGATAAACACCCGCGCACTCTGGCCCAGCTCGGCCGGAACATTGCCGGCGGTGAAGGCCACACGGGCGGCAAAGGTGCGAGACTTGGGATCGGCGGCCGGCGACAGCTCGCGAATGCGTCCGCTGAAGCGCTGGTCGGGCTGGCTCCACAGTTCGACCGAAACCGGCTGGCCGATCTTGAACCGGCCAAAACCCTGCTCCGGCAGGCTGATCAGCACTTCACGCTCGCCGTCGGTGGCCAGGGTAAAGACGGTTTGCCCGGCCGACACCACCTGCCCGACTTCCACCGAACGCCGGGCAACGACGCCATCCTGGGGGGCACGCAATATCGAATAACTGGCCTGGTTGTTGGCGACGTCGAACTCGGCCTTGATCTGCTTGAGCCGCGCGGTGCCGGAGCGGTAAAGGTTTTCGGCGTTGTCGTACTGGGAGCGGCTGACCATCTGCCGTTCCATCAAGGTTTTGTAGCGGTCACGCTCGGCGCGTACCAGGTTCAGGTTGGCCTCGGCGGCGGCGACCTGGGCACGGGCGGCTTCCAGTTGCAGGCGCACATCTTCGGGGTCGAGCTCGGCCAATGGTTGATTGGCCTTGACCCGCTGACCCTCTTCGACCAGGCGTCGACTCACTTTGCCACCAATGCGAAAAGCCAGGTCGGGCTCGAAACGGGCGCGCACTTCGCCGGGGTAACTGTCCATCGCCTGGGCCGAAGGCTGTGGTTTCACCACCATGGCGGGGCGCACGGCGACCGGGACCGGCTCGTCATAACCGCACGCAGACAATAAAAAAGCCAGGGTGACTGGCACGGCGAGGGGCAAGGCATAGCGGAACATGGCGAGTGACCTTTCGCTAATGGTGCTTGGAATAATTATACTGGCGAGTATGTTATTAATAGCAAACTCACCAGTCCAGTATTAAAGCGAAGAATGTCGAACAATCCTCCAATCCCCTCCGGTCCCGGCCGTCCCAAGGACCTGGCCAAGCGCCAGGCCATTCTCGACGCGGCGAAGCGCTTGTTCGTGAGCATGGGTTACGCCAGTACCAGCATGGACGCCGTCGCTACCGAGGCCGGGGTCTCGAAGCTGACGGTCTACAGTCACTTCAACGACAAGGAGACGCTGTTTTCCGCTGCCGTGATAGCCAAATGTGAAGAGCAGGTGCCGCCGCTGTTTTTCGAATGGCCGGACGGCGTTCCGATCGAACACGTGCTGCTGAACATCGCCCGTGGCTTCCACCAGCTCGTCAGCAGCGAGGAATCGTTGAACCTGCATCGGCTGATCATGGCCCTGGGCAGCCAAGACCCGAAGCTCTCGACGATCTTCTACGAAGCAGGCCCACAGCGGATGCTCTCAGGCATGGAGCGGCTGCTGATCAAGGTCAACCAGAGCGGCGCCCTGAGCATCGACAAACCGCGCAATGCCGCCGAGCATTTCTTCTGCCTGATCAAGGGCGCGGCGAACTTCCGTCTGTTATACGGCTGCGGGCCTCAGTTGGAAGGCGAAGCCGCCGAGGCCCATGTACAGGAAGTGGTGGGGTTGTTTGTGCGGGCTTATCGGCCTTAGCTCGCCCCGGTAGCCTTTCGCTGACTGGAAGGGCCACATCGCGAGCAAGCTCGCTCCCACAGGGTTTGATGAATGCCACAGATCCAATGTGGGAGCTTGCTCGCGATACAGGCGACACGGTCTCAGGGCTTGAGCGCTTTCTTGGGGTAGATGTCGTAGCGACTGGATTTGCCATCGAGCCCATGACTTGGCTTCGGCCCTTCGATACATGGGGCCTTGCGTGGGCGCTTGACCACCACCCGGTGAGTCGCCAGGGCCAGGGCCGCGGCCAGCAGCGCCGGGGCGTCCGGGTCATCGCCCACCAGGGGGCGGAACAAGCGCATTTCCTTCTTCACCAGGGCGGTTTTCTCCCGATGGGGAAACATCGGGTCCAGGTAGATGACCTGGGGCGGCTCGCCCTCCCAGTTGCGCATCACCTCGATGGAATTGCCCTTGAGCAAGCGCATGCGCGCCACGATGGGCGCCACGTCGAAATCCTCCGCCCCACGGGCCAGGCCATCCTCCAACAGCGCTCCAATCAGCGGTTGACGCTCGATCAGGCTCATCTCGCAGCCCAGGCTGGCCAGCACAAACGCATCCTTGCCCAACCCGGCGGTGGCATCCAGCACTCGTGGCCGCACACCTTGGGCAATGCCGACCGCCTTGGCGATCATCTGGCCACTGCCGCCGCCGTACAACCGACGGTGGGCCGCACCGCCCTCAACGAAGTCCACCCGCACCGGCCCTGGCGCGTCCGGGCCCAGTTGCTGCAACTGCAACCCCTGCTCGCCGACCTGCAAGGCAAACTCGCCATCGTCCACCTGCAAAGGCAGGCCAAGCCGCTCGGCCCAGTGCTCGGCCTGCGGTTGAAAGGCCGGGGCCAGGGCCTCGACATGGATGCGGCAGGCCGCGGGTTGCTCACTCATGGAAACATGCTCAAAAAATTAAGGATCGGCAAAAACGGCCGATAACAACGGTGAACGGCATTTTGCCAGAGCTGAGCGTCGACCGAGAAAAATGTCAGACATTCAATCCACATCGATAGGCGTTATCTCCCCTTACGGCGATTACAGCCTGCGTAACACCCAAGCGCTGAGCGGCGTCAGTCACCTGTGGCAGGATTTTTTCGCCCGGGCCCTGGCCGATCAACTGGGTGATAACGCACCGGCGCCTGGCAGCTACCAGCCAGTGGCCCTCGATGAAGCGGTTGAACCGACCCTCGGCGCCGAGTTGCTGGAACACATCATCAGCCAGCGCACCTGCGAAGTGACCGATACACCGGTCAAGCCGCCTGAGCCGTTGTTCCTGCCCATCGCCGAATTCGAACTCGATCTGCTGGACAAGCCGTTCCCACCTTTCCCAGCGGAAGAAATCGCCGCCCAGCAAAAACAGCAGACCTTCGAAAGCAACTGGGTTCGTCCACTCGTTCTCACCGCCGGCCAACCGCTGCCGGAGCCCGGCCCGGCACCGCAACCGCGCCCACTGCACCTGCCAATCGCCGAGTTCGAACTCGACTTGCTGGACAAGCCGTTCCCGCCCTTCCCGGAAGAGGAATTGGTGGCACAACAGAAACAACTGGACTTCGACACCCGCTGGGCACGTCCGATCGTGCTGCAGAACCTGCGTATCGCCGCCTGATCCACTCAGGACACTAGCGACAGATCCACCAAGGCCCGACATCCAGATGAAAATGGTTGCGGTGCGCCGCGTTGTAATCCGGACTCAAGACCACACTGAACATATCGCAGGCGCCCTCGCGTACCTGGCGCAGGAACCGCGCGTCGGCGCTGTCCTTCGGCCAGTCCCTGAGCACGCTGATCGTGCGGCCATCGGCCAGGCGAAACCCGGCGATGTCCAGCGCACTGGCGGTGGCGTGCTGACTGCGCGCCCCGCTTTCCCGACCGTACATGTTGCGGCAGGCAAAACTGCCGAGATGATCAACCCGTGCCACTCTCTGGCCATAGGTCGCGACTGCCGCCGGCTGCAACGCATGGCGCTCGAATAGCGCGAACGCCACCGCCAACGGGCAACTGGCAAGGAAACTGCTGCTCAGGGCCACCTCACCGCCCTGTACCCTCAGCACGTTGGTCAGCGGGCAATCTGTATGGGCACCGCTGTCAGCCTGGCGAGCGGTGCGCAGCCCCGAGGTGGCGAGGGCCTGGTCGCAGAGCTGCGGGTCGTTGCGCAGGGCCATGAGTTTGAAACGGGTCAGCAGGTTCGGCGCAAGGTTGACGTCCAGCGGCGCCCAGGGATTCCATTGGGGCGGCAGCGACACCCAGCCGCGCCATACCCCCAGCACTGCGACGCCAACGAGCAGTGCCACGACAGCAAGAACTTTCAAGAACCGCACGACGTTGCCTCGGGCCTCAACCCTTGAATAATTGGTTGGCCTGCTTGAATGGCATCGAGCGGCGCGTGAAAGTGAATGTGCCCTGCTGCTGGATTTCTTCGGCGGCGCGGAAGAACTCGCCATAGGCAGCCAGAGCCAGGGCCGATCCGACGCTGATGCGCTTGACCCCCAGTTCACTCAATTGTGTCACCGTCAGGTCCAGCGCCCCGGACATCAGCACGTTCACCGGTTTCGGCGCCACGGCCCGCACCACTGCAAGCACTTGCTCGGCACTGCTCAGCCCCGGGGCGTACAACACGTCGGCCCCCGCGTCTGCGAAGGCCTTCAAGCGGCGAATGGTGTCGTCCAGGTCCGGATTGCCGTGCAGGAAGTTCTCCGCCCGGGCGGTCAGCAGGAAGGGGTACGGCAAGCTGCGCACTGCGTCGGCGGCGGCCTTGACCCGTGCCACCGCATGCTCGAAGCAATAGATCGGGCTGTCTTCGCGCCCCGTGGCATCCTCGATCGAACCACCCACCGCACCGGCCTCTGCCGCACGGAGCAGGTTACGCGCGCAATCGTCGGGGGCATCGGCAAAACCATTTTCCAGGTCCACGGCTACGGGCAGGTCGGTGGCCGCCAAAATCGCCCGCACATTGGCCAGCGTGTCCTCCAGGCCCAGCGCGCCATCGGGCCGGCCCAAGGAAAAAGCATGGCCGGCACTGGTGGTCGCCAGGGCTTCAAAGCCGAGGCTGGCCAACATCTTGGCCGAACCGACATCCCACGGGTTGGGAATGACAAAAGCCCCTTCACGTTCGTGCAAGGCCTTGAACGCCTGGGCTCGACGAGTTTGCGCATCCATGTAGTTCGCTCCTGGGCAGAGAGTGTTGGCCTCAGAGCAAACCCAGTTGCTCGGCGGCGGGCTCTCTATATAGCTCAGGCAGGGCCGGCAAGCCAGGCAAACGACTCATCAGGCGAGTGTGGAAGCGTTGCGCGAGTTTCGCCGCCAGCAGGTTGTCGGCGGTGTGCAGGAAGATATAAGGCGTGCGCCCTTCTTCGATCCATCCGGCGATTTTCTCTACCCACGGCGTCAGGAACGGTTCATTGGCTTCCAGCACCGGATGGCCGATGAAGCGCACCTGCGGGCATTGGGTGAAGGCCGTCGGTCGCGGTGGCACCCGCGGTTTTTTCGATTGGGCATGGAGCACGCCAGGGTCGGAGGAGGTGCAACTGAACAGCGCCCGGGGATCGAGGCAGATACGTTCGATACCGCGATCGAGCAACAAGCGGTTGAGTCGCCGTTCGGCATCGCCCTTGGCAAAGAACTCATCGTGGCGCACTTCCACGGCCAACGGCCGCTCGAAAGCGTCGATGAACCCCGCCAGCTCGGGCAATCGATTGGGGGTAAAGGCCTTGGATAATTGCAGCCAGAACGGCGAAACCCGCTCACCCAGGGGGCTGAGCAATTGCACGAAGGTTTCGGTGGCTGTCAGCCGCTCACGCAAGTCGCCGTTGTGGCTGATGTCACCGGGCAGTTTGGCGGTGAAGCGAAAATGCCCGGGCATGGTTTCGGCCCAACGCTGGACGATGGCCGCAGAGGGGCTGGCGTAGAAAGTCGTATTGCCTTCCACGGCATTGAATACTTGGGAATAGAGATTCAGGAAGTCGGAGGTTTTGGCGTCCTGGGGATAAAGATAATCGCGCCAGGCGTTTTCGCTCCAGGACGGGCAGCCCAGGTAGTAAGGCAAGACCATCAGATGTAGAGATCGAGACCCAGCACTTCCATATCCCAATCGACGAAACCGGCGGTACTCAGGTAGCTAGCCAGGGCCGTGGCGACACTGCGGCTCATCGCACGGTGGTAAAGCATGTCCTGCTGGCGGGCGGGAAGATTGCTCAGGCGTTGCGCGGAGGCTTTGGCGGCGCGGGCAGCCAGTTGCTCTTCAGACGGAAACTCCAGTTCGCCATCGATATCTTCATCGAAGGACTCTTGCTCAGCGATTTTGCCTGCACGAGGCTTGCGCTTGATGGGATAGGACTGGGATGAAAAGCCGTCTATACGCATAACAGAATGCTCGGTATCAATGATGGCAATTTAGCGGCACTTTCGCAGCCGCGCAAATGCGCAAGTGATAACTAGAACACATAAAGTCCAAAAGGTTTAAAAACGGGCTGAAAAAGTGACGACTGGCAATATTGGGTGTGACTTTGGCAGGGGAAATGACTTGCGTAAGAGCACCGCTTTGGGAGAGAGCAATGCCTTTGTGGCGAGGGAGCTTGCTCCCGCTCGGCTGCGCAGCAGACGCCACTGTCGCCGGGCTG